>DASZXM010000950.1:0-15115 GCA_035546415.1 Pseudonocardiaceae bacterium | reverse complement strand
CCGGTCCACGCAGGTCCCGTAGGTGGCGGTAGTCGTACAGGCGCCGGGCCAGCCACAACCGCAGCGAGCGGTCACCCCACCACGGCTCGACCCGCAGCGGGTTGGCGGACAATCCGGGCAGTTCGACGCCGGTCAGGCCGTCCTTGCTGGCCGGCTGGGCCAGATCGGCCGCTGGTCCTTTCGACCATCTTACGTACAAGGCGTCATCGGATTGGAATCGCTCGACGAGGGTAACCAACTCGTCGAGGCTCGCCACGGTCGGCAGAACGTCACGATCGTCGGCTGGCGTCATGTCTGGCGAATGCCCGTTTCGTTCCCTACCAATCATCAAGGAGACACACAGCCATGATCGTCTTAGGGATCATTCTGCTCATCGTCGGGTTCCTCCTCCACATCGCGGTTCTGTGGACGATCGGCATCATCCTTCTCGTGGTGGGCGCCGTGTTCGCGATCCTGGGCGCCACCGGTCGCGCGATCGGCGGCCGCGCACACTGGTTCTGAGCACAGCCGGGTGAAACACGGCATTCCCGGGTATTCAGCCCACATGACAACTGACGTGCACACGGCGACCCTGCACGGCCACCCCGTCCGGTACCGCCTGATGCGGACCGGCCGGCGTGGCCGTGCGGCTCGGGAGGTCGTCGTGCTGTTGCACGGCCTGGCCGGCACCTTGGACACCTGGACGCCCGTGCTGACCGAACTGGCCGGGCGGCGCGACGACCGGACCGTCATCGCCGTGGACCTCGCCGGCCATGGTGGTTCGACCAACCGCGACGCCGACTGCTCCCCCGGCGGCTACGCCAGCGGCGTGCGGGACCTGTTGGCCAGCTTGGGTTTCCGGCACGCCACTCTGGTCGGCCACTCGCTGGGTGGCGCCGTCGCCCTACAGTTCGCCTACCAGTTCCCGGACTGGTGCGACCGGCTCGTCCTGGTCGCCAGCGGCGGTCTCGGCCGCTCCGTCCATCCCGTACTGCGTGTCGCGACACTGCCCGGCTCGGAGTTCGCACTGCCGTTCCTGGCGCACCGCGCGGTCGTCGCCACCGCCCGACGGCTGCTCGGCATCACGGGTGCCGTCGGCCTCACGCGCTCGCCGGAACCCTTGCTGTACCTGGAGCATCTCGCGGCACTCGCCGACTCCGCCGGTCGGGACACCTTCAGCAGGACCGTGCGGGGCGCGCTCGACCTGCACGGCCAGCGGCTGACCGGCACCGACCGGCTCTACCTGATGGGCGACATGCCGACGCTGGTCGTGTGGGGCGACAAGGATCCGATCATCCCGGTCGGTCACGCCCGCCGCGCCCAACAGTTGATCCCAAGGGCCGAGGTGGCGATCTTCCCGGGCTCCGGGCACTTTCCGCACTGCCATCGACCGGAACGGTTCACCGGTCTGCTGGTGGACTTCCTGCACCGCACCCAGCCGGCCCGGATCGACCCGGTGCGGGCGTTGCGGGCCGCCACCGAACGAAACCCGTTGGCAGCAGCGGGTTGACGCCGGCCGGTCAGCGCGGGCCGGTCAGGCCGCACCCACGCGGTCGGTGTCGGCGTCAGGCCGCACCCACGCGGTCGGTGTCGGCGCCGGGGCGGCCGAACGAACCGGGAATGGCGGACCGGAAGAACCGCAATCCCTCGTGGAAGGGTTCGGCGTAGTCGGCCAACCGTGCCACGAGGCCGTCGGCGCCGAACGACGGCGCAGCCGACTGGCCCGCGTCACCGGTCCGGCAGGCGGTCTCGACGTAGGCCGCTACGACGCGGGGCGGCGGCAGCAGGTCGGTGGCCAGGTAGCCGAGCACGTCGACGCGCGGACCGTCGCTGGCTTCCACCCCCAGAGCCCAGCCGCACCGCTCGTCCCACAGCAGCGCGAGGTCACGGTCCGGGTACGCCGAGTGGCACCGGTCCAAGGCCAGGTAGGCGCTGATCGGGTCGTCGAACTGCACCACGGATGCCTCCGCACCGACGCCGATCGCCTCCGCCGCGAGCCGCACATAACGGCGCAGACCGCGAGCCGGAGCACTGTGACCGTCGAGATCCATGGGCCCTCATTTCGTCGATGCGGATCGCCCCTCACATCCATACCCACATGTCAGAGCGGCTAACCACGTGACGCGGGGCGGGCCGCCACCCGCCCCGCGCTGTCGTGTCGTGATGGGACAGCGACTCCGACGGCATCACCTGCCTCCCGCGTGCGGGCCCGGAACCGGGCTCAGGCCGTGATTTCCTGGCGTTCGCCGCCGATCTCCTGGTGTTGCCCGGCGATCTCCTTGCGGTCGCCGCCGGTGGACGCGATCTGGATCCGGCGCGGCTTGGACCGCTCCGCCACCGGAATCCGCAGCGTCAGCACACCGGCGTCGTAGGCGGCGTCGATGTGGTCGACGTCCAGCGTGTCGCCGAGGAACAGTTGGCGGGAGAACACGCCCAGTGGGCGCTCGGCCAGCACGGTCTGCACGTCGTCGCCGGCCGCCACCGGTCGACGCTCCGCACGTACCGTCAGCACGTTGCGCTCCACCCGCAGGTCGATGGAGTCGGGCTGGACACCCGGCAGGTCGAAGTGGACCACGAACTCGTCGCCGGTGCGGTACGCGTCCATCGGCATCGCCGCCGGCTTCGACCACGTTCCGGGGGCCCCGCCGAAGAACTGCTGGGACAGGCGGTCCAACTCACGGAAGGGATCGGTGCGCATCAACATCGGTCTACACCTCCTGTTCGCCGACAACTCGGTGTCAATACGCACCTCCGGTTGTACCATGTCATCAAAAGGATGACAAGTCATCCGTCATCGAAAGGATGACAATGGCCGACGTGCGGGAGACGCTGGAGCTGGTGCGCTCGGCGGTGGAGCGGGACCGGGCCGGTCAGACGGCCGACGAGCTGCTCGCGGCCCTGGCGGCGCTGCGCGAGCTGCGGCTGCTCATCGCCGCGTGGGAGCCGGAGCTGATCACGGCCGCCCGGCAGGCGGGCGCCACGTGGACGCAGCTCGCCCCCGCGCTCGGCGTCACCAGCCGGCAGGCCGCCGAACGCCGTTACCTGCGACTCCAGCCCACCGAGACCGGCGAGACGACCGGCGAGGCTCGGGTCCAGGCCACGCGGGATCAGCGCGCCGGTCAACGCGCCGTCGACCACTGGGCACGGGCCAACGCCGCCGAGCTACGCCAACTGGCCGGCGAGATCAGCGGCCTCGCCGACCTGAACCCGGAGGCCCGCAACCGAGCCGACGAGGTGCACGCCGCCCTGGCCGGCGAGGCCACCGACCTCCTGGGCCCGCTGGACGACGTACGTAGCCACCTGGTCGCCGACCACCCGGGTCCGGCCGCCCGCATCACGGCCATCGCCGAGGACGCCGCGGCCCACCGAAACTCCACACTGGACAGCAGGCGATCCCACCCGGCGGACTCGTGAACCGGTCTACCAGGCGTGATACGGCCCTGGTGCCAGTGCTAGTCCGGCACTCCCGCCGCCGCGGCGATCATCCGTTCCAGGCTCACGCTGTACTCGACGTTCAGGTGGGTCGGGTCGTAGTACACCGCGAGCCTGCCGATCACGCCGTAGCACAGTCGTGGGTCGCAGAAGTAGTCCGTCAGGTCGACGAGCTTGACATTCGGGTCCGTGGTGTTCCGGGCGGCCAGGGTGAGCGGGTCGGGTGGCTGGGCGACGCTCCTGGCGACCGCGCAGGTCACCGGCTTCCGCGGGTTGAGCAGCACACAGTCCGAGTGCCGGACGTCGCCGTTGAGGGGCGGGTCACCGAGCACCACCACGCGGGCGCCGGCGTGCGTCCAGGTCGACCAGTACGCGAGCAGGCCGTCCTGGTACTGCTGGGCCTGCGAGCGGCCGCTGTGGTCGTCGACGGGCTCGTCGCGGGCGAAGAACGACGTGAACACGTAGGCGGGCCGGGTCCTGGCGATCGTGCCGGCCATGGACGCCGTCCACTGCATGCACCGCTGGTCGCCGCCGGGCACCACCGTGCCGTGGTAGCCGGTCGCCGCGACCTTCGCGAACGGGCACCCACCCAGGTAGCTCAGGTAGAGCATCCAGTGGTTCTTGCGCGCGATGTTCGCCAGCGGCGCCTGCCACTGCTGGGCGTGCGAGTCGCCGACGAGCCACACCACCGTCGGACGGGCGGCGCCGCCGCTGTAGTCACACCGGGACGTGGTCTTCGTGCCGTCGTTGGCCGTGTAGGCCGACAACGCGGAGGCACAGCCCGGCTGTCGGGCGTAGTACTCGTTCGCCGGTCCCATGACCACGTTCTTCGCCGGGCCGAACGGGTCGGGACAGGCGTTGCCCGGTTGCAGCGCCAGCGCGCCCCGGCAGGGCCCGCCGCCCGCCGCGGCCAACTCACGTGCGGCTTCGGCGACGTGCCGGTCGTAGGTCCATGTCAGGCCACCGGCCACGACGGCGACAGCCACCATCCCGGCCACCATGCCGGTGAACGTCAGCCGGAGGCTGCGGGTCAGCGGCGGCAGGGTCCGCACCGGGTCCTCGACCAGCCGTTTCGACAGGTGCGCCACGACCAGTGCCACCACGAGGATGCCCAGCCGCAACGGCAGCGTCAGCCCACCGTCGACGAGCGCACCCGGGAAGGCGAACGGCGCCAGGATGATCAGCGGCCAGTGCCACAGGTACAGCGAGTAGCTGATGTTGCCCAGCCACTGCACCGGCCGTGCCGACGACAGCGCGGTGTGCCACTGGCGACCCGGACTCGTGCCCGCCGCGATGACCAGGCCGGTGCCCACGGCCGGGACCAGCGCGGTGGCACCGGGAAACGCGGTGTTGTCGTCGAACAGCACGGCCGAGCCCACGATCAGCAGGAAACCGGCCAGGGAAGCCAGGTTGGCGGCGATGCGCGGCAGTGCGAACTTCGCCCCGCCCAACGCGATCGCCGTCCCGATCGCGAACTCCCACACCCGGACCGGCGTGACGAAGTAGGCCTGGCTCTTGTCGACCTGGGTGAAGTAGATGCTGAATGCCAGTGACGCCGACGCGACGATCGCGATCCCGGTGATGCGCGCCCTGCGCACCGGGATCCGGAACAACAGCATCAACAGCAGCGGCCAGAACAGGTAGAACTGTTCCTCGACCGACAGGGACCAGTAGTGCTGCGTCAGGCTCGCGGCGGCGGTCGCCTGCGAGTAGTCGACGGATTTCGCGGCGAGCAGCCAGTTCTCCCAGTACGTGGCGCTGGCGACGACCTCCTGGGCGTTGTCCGCCCAACGCGGGTAGGGAATCAGGAAATAGGCCGCCACCACCACGAACACCAGTACCAGGAATGCCGCCGGCAGGAGCCTGCGGACCCGGCGGGCGTAGAAACGCGCCAACCGGACACGGCCGTTCGACGTGATTTCCCGGATGAGATGGGAGCTGATGAGAAAACCGGAGATGACGAAGAACACGTCGACGCCGACATAGCCGCCGGTGAGCCGGTTGGGCCACAGGTGGTTGAGCACGA
Organism: Pseudonocardiaceae bacterium; assembly: GCA_035546415.1. GTDB lineage: Bacteria > Actinomycetota > Actinomycetes > Mycobacteriales > Pseudonocardiaceae > DATEPR01. The sequence continues at coordinate 9,678 of DASZXM010000950.1, read as the reverse complement.
CCAGGCCGACCGCCAGTGCGCGCAGCGCCTGGATGTCCGGCCGGAACGCGTCCGACCGACCACCACCGGCCGCCGTGCGCAGCCGCCGTTCTGACACCGATGTCGCCACGTGAGTTCCCCATTCCTCGCGGACCGGCGGCCGATGCTACCCACGCGCTCACAGGATGCTCACAGCCGGTTCACAGGGACGGCCGAATACCCACGGCCACGATCCGGTGACGATCCGCCGGACGGGCCGGCGGACCAGCGCCTACGTGGTTCCGGTCACGGTCGCACCGACTCGACGGCGTCGTCGACCGATCGGTGGATCACGAACTGGTCGGCCACTCCCATCAGCTGCAACGGCCGCAGCACCGCCTGATGGTCGGCGACCAGCCGCACGTCGACACCCGCCGCACGCAGCCGCAGCAGGACGTTGAGCCCGGCCGATCCGAAGAACCGCACGCCGGTCAGGTCGACGACCAGCGTCGACGCCGACGCGGCCGCCAGGTCCAGGCGGTCGGCGGCGTCGTCGGCCGTTGCCATGTCCAGCTCACCGACGAGGCTCACCACGACGACACCGCCGTGCCGCTCCTGCCGCACCGTCAGCACCGCCGCCGGATCGCCATCGTGGGCGCTCATCAGTCGACCAGCGGCGGGTCGAGTTCCTGGTGCCGGCCGGCCAGGGTGACAGCGAGGTCGCGCAGCCGGATGTTGAGGTCCTGTGACGTCCGCCGTAACACGTCGAACGCCTCCTCCGCCGTGATCCCCCGCCGCACCATGAGGATGCCCTTGGCCTGTCCGATCGCGTCCCGGCTGTCCAGCGCCTGGTGCAACTGGTCGATCACCAGCTCGCCGCGGGTGACGGCGTGGGTCCTGGCCAGCGCCAGCGACGCGTGGGTGGCCAACAGCAGCAGCACGTCGTGGTCCGCACCGCGCAGCCCGTCGATCTGCCGGCTGTACACGTTCAACGCTCCGGACAGGCGCGGGATCCGTGCTTCGGGCACCAGCGCGGTCGACACCAGCGCCCGGAAGCCCAGCGCGGCGGCGGCCGGTCCGAACCGCGGCCAGCGACCGTCCGAACCCAGGTCCGCGCTGACCGCCATGGCGGGCCCGTCCGGCCGGGCCGCCTCCACACAGCAGCCCTCACCGAAGTCGTACTGGAGGTGGTCCAGCTGGGCGGCCACCGGGTCGGTCTCCACCGGTGTGTGGAACCGACCGTCCGAGCTGCGCAGCGTCACGCTCACCAGGTCGGCGCCCGGGACGATCTCCTTGGTCGCGTCCACGACCCGCTCCAGCACCTCGACGACCGAACCCGAGTCCAGCAGCGATCGGGTCAGCGTCAGGAACTGCTGGGCCAACGGGCCCGCGGCCGGCTGGGCCGCGACGAATCTGTTCTTCTCCCGAGCCCAGTCCTGTTCACCATGCACGTCGAAACTCCCTGCGTCCGCGCCATGACCGGCGCTGTTTCGTCAACGCACGGAGCCACTTCGGGCCGGTAGAGTAGCGTGCATCGGAACGCACCGGTCAACCGTGCCCCGCTGGATCGCCCCGACGTCGGGGCGCACAATCCCACACCGGCGTCGAACAACGCGCGCCGGTGTCATTCCACGTCGTCCTTCCGCACGACGACAACGCTAAGGGGCGCTGTGGCAACCGAACAGGACTGGGTCAAGGACAAAACCCGCTTCGTGGCGGACGCGACCGACGCCCACCGGCAGCCAACCCGCGACCACGGCTTTCCACTGGGCCCGCTCGGTCAGCAGTTCGCTCTGCTCACCTACTCGCTGTTGGACGCCGAGACCGTCGACGACGTCCTGAACCAGGTCGTCCAGGCCGCGGCCGGCGTGGTCCCGCAGGCCGACGTGGTCAGCATCACGCTGCGCACGCCGGACGGCCGCTTCCACACGCCGTTCATGACCGACTCCACGGCCGAGGCACTGGACCAGGCGCAGTACGAGGCGGGCGAAGGCCCGTGCGTCGACGCTGCGCGGCCGGGCGGGCCTGCCGTCGCGGGGTGGGCCGACCTGCGGGTCGATCCGCCGTGGCCGGTGTTCGCCCGGGCAGCCGTCGCCCACGGCATGGCGGCCGTGTTGTCCACCGCGTTGATCCCCGCACCACCGCCCGGCCGGCTGTCCGGCGCGTTGAACCTCTACGCCCGGACACCCGGCGGTCTGGACGACGTGGATCGCGACCTGGTGCTGCTGCTGGCCACGCACGCCTCGCTCGCCGCCGTCGCCACCGATGCGGTCACCCGGGAGCGGATGCGCGAGGTTCAACTCCGCAGGGCCATCGACAGCCGGGACGTCATCGGCCAGGCCAAGGGCATCCTGATGAGCAGGCGTGGTATCTCGGCCGACGAGGCGTTCGACGTCCTGCGCCGCACGTCGCAGGATCTCAACGTCAAACTGGTCGACCTGGCCGAGACACTCGCCAGCCGGCACACCGAACTGGACTCGGCGCCGTCGGTGTGACCGGCCGCGTCAGCCCTCGCGGACCACGGCGGCGAGCGCGGGCGAGTGGAACGCGGCGTTCTCGCCGGCCAGCCAGCCGTCCAGGTCGGGTTCGTGCGGCCGTGCGCCGCCCAGCAGCAACAGGCCCACGAGCACCACGGCGCTCGCGCCGGTCAGCACCACGACGACCAGCGACGACCGCCACACACCACCGACGAGGTCGCCACCACTCATCGCGGCCCGCAGCAGCACGGGCGCCAGCAGGAACGCCGCCTCCGACCGCAGCAGTTCCACCAAGGCGAACGTCGGACCGATCCGAGTGGACGGTGCGCTCAGGCCGGCCATGAACAAACCCGGCGTGACACCCGCACCGGCACCGAAACCCAGCAGCACGGCGGCACACGCGATGGCCGGCACGGACCGTTCGGCCACGGCCACCAGCACCAGCGCCCCGCCCGCGGCCACCGACCCGAGCCCGGTGAACGTGAGCACGGGCAGCCAACGGGTTCGCAACACGACCCGGAACACGATCGCCCCGACGCCGACACCGACGATCTGCCCGACCAGCAGCAGCCCGGCGGCCAGCGGCGCCTGGTGGGTCACGTCCGTCAGGTAGACGAGGACGAGTTCGATCAGGGTGGTGAACCCGGCACCGGCGACCATCGCCGCCGACACGCCGGTCACCGGCAGCGTGTGCGCCAGCAGGCGCACCGGCATCAGCGGTTCCGCCTTGCGGTACTGGCGCACCACGAGCAGGACGAGCGCGGCCAGCCCGGTCACCAGTGGCATCAGGAAACCGGTCGAGCCGAACGAGTCGCGGCTCAGCCACGACACCCCGACGAACGGCAGGACGGTCGCGGCCGCCGCGACCGGAATGGCCGACCAGTCGAACCCCATTCCCCGGTTCAGGTCACCCGGCGCGTCGGCCGCGAACGCCAACCGGCCCGTGAGCCACCCCGCGAGGCCCACGACGGCCACCCCGACCAGCAGGGCACGCCACGCGTGCGCGGTGGCGGTGACACCGCCGACCACCGGCCCGAGCGTGACCATGCCGAACAGGCCGAGGTTGACGAACAGCGCGGTCGTCGGCAACCGGCGCGAACCGTGCCCGGTGACCAGCGGTGGCAGCGCCGCCACCAACAGCATCCCGGTGGCCACGCCCTGCACGGTCCGACCGGCGGTGAACACGGCGATACCGGGTGCCGCGGCGGCCACGACCGAGCCGACGACGAAGCCGATCTCGCAGGCCAGGAACAACGTCCGGCCGGAGAACCGCTGGATCAGGTCGGCCGCGGCGACGGCGCCGAACGCGTAGCCGGCGTTGGCCAGGCCGTCGGCCAGCCGGGTGCCGAACATCGTGGTGTGCAGGTCGTGCACGAACTGGCTGTTCAACAGCGGTGATGCCGTGGACAGCACGAGGTACGGGCACAGCGCCAGCAGCGCGAGCAGGACGGCGAACGGATAGTGTCCGGCCAGCGGCGCGCGGGCTCGGTCGTTGTCCGGCGAAGCACTCACTCCCGTCGAGTGCCCGAGACGAGTGATCCGAAACGAGTGGGTATCCCGGTTGCCGGAGGTGGCGAGCATGGACGTGTTGGGCAGTCGGATGCTGCTGCGGTCGGTCGACCCGGCGCGCGGCAGGCGGTTCTACCGGGATGTGCTGGGACTGGCCGTCTACCGGGAGTTCGGCGATCCTGACGATCCGTCGCTGGTGTTCTTCCTGGGCGGTGGCTTCCTGGAGGTGTCCGGCGGCACGGTGTCCGGCGGCACGGCCTCCGGCGGCACGGACGGGCCGGCCGGCGGCAGCCTGTCGCTGTGGCTCCAGGTACGCGACGTGGATGCCGAACACGAGCGTCTGACCGGGCTCGGCGTGGTCATCGCGCGTCCGCCGAAGACCGAGCCGTGGGGCCTGCGCGAGATGTGGATCAGCGACCCCGACGGCGTGCGCATCGTCCTGGTCGAGGTGCCCGCCGACCACCCGCTGCGCCGCGACCGACGCGGCACGCTCGGTTGACCGCGCCCCCGGCGACGGAGCCCGCTCAGTGTTCGCGACGGTGTTCGAGAAGGCGGTCGCGGCCATCCCCGGCCGGCCCGCGCCGAGGCCGGCGGCCTCGTTTGGGCGGGGATGCCTCCGGGTAGCCGACCGGCAGCGGGCTCCGCCCTCCCGTCCCGCTCCGACATCTCCGGGCGGGGCCCGCTCACGTCGGTGCCGGCTCCAGTTCCGCGAGCACCCCGAAGTGGTCGCTGGCCCACACGCCGTGCACCGGCTCGTCGAACAGGCGCACGCAGTCCACGATTCGCAGCGTGGGTCCGCCGTACTGGTGGCCACAGCGCACCAGTACGTAGTCGATTCTGCGGAACGGCCAGTCCCAGTCCACGCTCAACCCGTTGTCCGGCACGTACGTGTGCCCGGGCTCGGTCGGATGCACGCTCTCCCAGGCGTCCCGGTAGCAGACGCTGAACCCCTCCAGGCTCTGCCGGCCGCACCAGAACCGGACGCTCGCGGCCGTCGGGTCGGCGTCGAAGTCACCGGCCACGATGACGTGCGCGGGGCGGTCGACCAGCATCTCCTCGACCGCCCTCGCCGTGCGCACCGCCTGGAGTTCGCGTTCCCGCTCCAGTGCCAACCGCCAGCTCGGCAGGTTGTTCACCACCAGCACCCGGCCGATCGGGGCGGGCGCGAACAGCTCCGTGATCAGGCTCGTGCACGCGAAGCCCGCCGTGCGTTCGCTGACGTGCAGGTCGACCTCGACGACCTCGCCGACCGGCCACCGGGTCGCCGTGCTGACCCCCTGGCCGTCGGTCTCCCGCTTCGTCTGTTCGACGATCCGGTAGTCCGGGCCGAGCACGTCGGCCGCCTGGCGGTAGTCGGCCGTGGTGATGGCCTCCTGGAACGTCACCACGTCCGGTGACCAGCCGCCGAAACCCTCCCGCAGCACCGCCCGGCGCGCCGGCCAGTCACCGCGGATGCCCCACATGTTGAGCGTCGCGATGCGCATCAGGTGTCCAGGCCGTAGCGGATCAGCGCGGCGGCGAGCCGGGGCACGTCGTCCGGGCGCACGTGGTCGGCGAGCCGTTTCGGGTCGGTCGGCAGGCCGAGGTCGCCCGCCACGCCCAAGGCCCGGTCGTCGAAGTAGGGCCGCAACTCCGGCCACACAACCTGGACCTCGCGGCAGAAGATGTGCGCACCGGTCTCGCCGATCCGCCGGAAGCCGGTCAGCTCCTTGCGCAGCGCCGGGGCGTCGCCGCGCATCCGGCGCAGGTCGCCGCCGTACTCGTCCAGCACCCGCTGCGCGCCCTCACCCAACGCCGTGGACGTGCTCTCGTCGTAGCGCACGTAGTGTGCCCGGCCCAGCGCGTCCACCCGCTGCTGCCACGTCGACCCGGCCATCCTGTCCGGCGTGCGCCAGCCGGCCCGGAACAGCTCCCGGGCCGCGGCGACGGCGATGTCGGCCTTGATCCGCACCGAGAGCAACGTCGTGAGCACGAGCAACTGGTACAGCGGCGCCGGTTTGTCACGCAGGGTGATACCGGCTTCGTCGGCGTAGGTCCTGCCATATCGATCGAGCAGTTCGTCGGCGGACATCTTCGTCATGTCGTCTCCTTTTCTGGCGAAACGATCGATCCACAATCCAGGGTTGCCCACGCCCGGTACCGGGTACCCGCCTTGCGAACACGACGCTCGTGGCTACGGTGGATGAGAGCGGTGAGAACACAGCTGCTCGGTCGGCTGGTTGTCACCGGCTTCATGTGCTGAACAGGCCGTGTCCCGACGACGAGAGGGAGGCCCATGTCGACCGCTGACCAAGTCGCCACGACGCGACCGCGTCCGACAGCGGTGGCAAAGGTGATCACATGACTGTCACTTCCCGTAACCAGACCAATGAATACCACCATTTGGCGCCGCTGTTCCGCGAGCTCGCCGACGCCTCGGCCAGCGAGTCGCGCCGGGCGCAGGTGCGTGACCAACTGGTCACCGGGCACCTCCCGCTCGCCGAACACATCGCCCGCCGTTTCCGCAACCGAGGCCAGTCCGAGGACGACCTCACCCAGGTCGCCACGGTCGGCCTGATCAACGCCGTCGACCGCTTCGACCCGGAACGGGGCACCGACTTCCTGGCGTTCGCCGTACCCACCATCACCGGCGAGATCCGCCGCTACTTCCGGGACGCCACGTGGGCCATCCGGGTCCCGCGCCGGCTCAAGGAACTCAACGCCACGCTCACCAACACCGCCGCCGTCCTGGGCCAGGAGCTGGGCCGCTCACCGCGCCCGAGCGAACTGGCGGCGGCGCTGAGCATCTCGATCGAAGAGGTCTACGAAGGACTACAGGCCGGTTACGCGTACCGGAGCGAGTCGTTGGACGACAACAGCGACGACGACGGCAGCCCCGCAGGCGGTGAGGTCGGCATGCTCGACCACGACCTGGACAACGTCGAGAACCGCGAGGCCCTGTACCCGGCGCTGTCCCAGTTGCCCGAGCGCCAGGCCGCGATCGTGATGATGCGGTTCTTCGGCAACATGACCCAGACCCAGATCGCCGAACGCATCGGCGTGTCCCAGATGCATGTGTCCCGATTGCTGGCCGACAGCATGCGCATCCTGCGCGAGGAACTCGGCCCGAGCGAGGGAACCCTGTCGTGAGCCGGTGACCCGGATGGCGGCACGCGGTGACGCGGAGTCGGCACGGGGTGAAGCGGCGGACAGGGTCCCCGCCGGCGGTCGCTCGCCGTTACGCCGGCCGCGGGGGTTCACGACGCTTGGGATGATCGCGGTTCCTGCCGGGTACCCCACGGATATGCGAAGGCCGAACCCCGCGTTGTGGCTGTGGTACGCCTACGGCGGCCGGCTGCCCGAGCGGTATCGGGAGTGGGTGCGCCACGACAACACGACACGCACGTGGCGGCTCCGGCACGTGCTGCGCGTCCTGGCCGAGGCGGTGCCGGTGCTGGTGGTCGCGTTCGTGCTGCTGCGCCTGTTCACGCCGGTGCCGGTGTGGGCGATCGTCGGCGTGCTCGTCATCGGCCTGCTGTTCAGCCTGTTCTACACGATCGGCACGGCACGCGAGCTGTCCTGCGTGCGGCTGGCCAAACACGGTTTTCCCCCGGAAGTGGGCCCACCGGCCGGGGACTTCTGAACGGCACGAAGCGAGGTATGACCGATGGCACGACCGGTGTGGCAGGGAATGATCAGTGTCGGGCTGGTCACGGTGCCCGTCACCCTGCACGCGGCGACGCAGGACCACTCCGTCAGTTTCCGGCAGATCCAGCGCGGGACGACGGACCGGATCCGCGTGCGCAGGGTGAACGAGCGCACCGGCAAGGACGTCGACTACTCGGACGTGGCCAAGGGCTACGAGACGAAGGACGACGTCATCGAGGTCGAACCGGAGGAACTGGCCGAGATCGCCCCCGGCCGGTCGCGCAGTCTGGAGATCGACACGTTCGTCGACCTCCAGGACGTCGATCCGACGTTCTACGACCGCACGTACTGGCTCGCGCCCGGCGACGAGGACTACGCCCGCGCGTACTACCTGTTGTTGCGCGCCATGGCCGACAGCGGCAAGGCCGGCATCGCCATGCTCGTCATGCACGGCCGCGAGCACCTGGCCCTGGTCCGCGCCGGCACGGACGTCATGGTGCTGCACACGATGCGATTCGCCGACGAGATCCGCGACCCGAAGGAACAGCTCGACCTGCCGGCGGCGCCCAAGCCCAAGCGCAAGGAACTGGACATGGCGCTGCAGCTCGTCGACGAGATGAGCGGACCGTGGAAACCCCAGCAGTACCGCGACACCTACGCGCAGCAGGTCCGCGAACTGGTGCGGGACAAGGCCGCCGGCCGCGAGCCCAAGGTCGCCGCCGAACCGGCCGAACCGACCAACGTGCTCGACCTCACCGAAGCACTGCAGCGCAGCATGAAGAAGCGCGGCCGCACCCGGCGGCCCGACCCCGCCGACATGTCCAAGGCGGACTTGGAACGGATGGCCAAGGAGCTGAAGGTCAAGGGCCGGTCGTCGATGACCAAGAGCGAACTGGTCAAGGCGGTGCGGAAGGCCGCGTCCTGACGATCGGTACCCGACACGGGCGGCATTCGCGGCCCGGCGGCGAGGAGCGGCATTCACCCGAGTCGCCACGCGCGGCAATCACCCGAGTCGCCACCAGCCCCAATCACCCGAGTCGCCACCAGCCGCAATCGCCCGGGTCGCCACGCGCGGCGTGAGTCGAACGGTGCCCTGCTGAACGACGGCCCGGCGCCGACGGGGCTCGGTCCCGCTGACGGCGGCCCGCTCGCGCTCCGGCCGTCCCCGTGGGCCGTTCGGCGGGTTCCTTGCCCCACCGAGAACGGGAGAACGGCGGGTCCGCGATCGACGGCATGATGGGGTTCAGCGACATCATCTTCCCCGAATAGGACCGGCTCCGCGGTCGGCCGGGGCACCGAGCCCCCGGCCCGGGGCGGTCGCGTCACAGGCCCAGCAGGTCGGGTCGGGCCGCCAGGGTTCGCCAGTGGCCGGCCGGGTCGGTCACCAGGTGTCTGGTGTGCAGGTCGAGCAGGCCCGACACGCTCTCGACCTCCGCGACCAGGGTGCCGTCCGGTCGACGCAGCTCCTGGTGGACCCGGGAGGTTCTGCCGGTGCCCCAACGGAAGTCGCACGACACGTCGACGTCCTCGCAGACGGTGAGTTCGCGGTGGAACCGCACCGTGGTTTCCAGGTTCACCGGGCCGATGCCCTGTTCGCGCAGCCGGTTCGGGTCGACGCCGGCCGCCGTCACGCACGCCCACCGGGCGTGGTCGCCGTAGGCCAGGTAGGCCGGTCCGCGCACGTGGCCGTTGCTGTCCAGGTCGTCACTGCGCACGGTGACCGTGATGTGGAAGGAAGTCACCGGCCGAGCATCGGCCGTCCGCCCGGCGGTGTCTGGAACTTTTCGGCCACCGTGTCCTGTCGTGCCCAACTGCGGATCACCGCGGCCGGCGACGCGTCGGCCAGCCGGCGGCACTCCCGGCCCAGGTGGGACTGGTCGGCGTAGCCGAGTTCGGCCGCCACCGCGGCCAGGGACGCCTGGCCGACGGCCAGCATCGGGACGCGGCGCAGGAATCGTCGGAACCGCAGTACCCGGTGCAGCTGCTTCGGGCCGAGACCGACCTCGTCGCACAGCCGCCTGCGCAGGGTGCGCTCGCTGATGCCGAGATCGTCGGCGACGCGGCCGACACGCCCGGCCGACCGTCTCACGCATCGGACGGCCGCGAC
>DASZXM010000949.1:0-5271 GCA_035546415.1 Pseudonocardiaceae bacterium | reverse complement strand
TCGTCGCTGTAGTCCACGAAGTTCAGCGGGGTGGGGAAACGGCTGGCCAGGCCGGGCTGGATGGCCAGGAACTCGGCCACCTCGCGCGGGTGGCCCGCGGCCACGACGACCAGGTCGGTGCGGTCGTCCATGGCCCGGATGAGCGTGGCCACCGCCTCCCGGGACGCCTCGGTGGTGGCGCTCTCCCGGCCGATGTTGATCACCAGGACGCCGCCCGCCGCGTCCGCGACCGCGCCGGTCACCTTGAGGCTGTTGAACAGTTCGGCGCGGCTCACCTCTGTCACCGCGCCGGACGCCAGCACGCCGCGGGCCGCGTAGATCCGGCCGATCAGGCGTGCGATCGTGGTCTTCGCGGTGCCCGGGTTGCCGGCGAACACCATGTGTCTGCGGGTGCGCACCGCCGGCAGCCCGGTGTCCCTGCGCAGCTGCTCGATGACGGCCTCGGCGTTGATCCGCGCCACCCGCTGCTTGATCGGTGCCAGCCCGACCAGTCCGTCCAGCTCGGCGGCGAGGTCCACGTCGTCGCCCGCTTGCCCGCCTGCCGCGACGGGCAGTGGCAGCGGCAGTGGTTCCTCCACAGTGGACAGCTGGCCGACGATCGGGTTCACGACCGTCGGTCGCGGCGTCCACAGCGCCTTCAGCGCCGTGATGTACTGCGAGCCGAGCGCCAGGTCGGCGCCGGCCACCGGCGGGGCCGTGGGCAGCTTGGGCAGCAGCGGCCAGCCGCACAGCGCGGTGCAGCAGGAGAAGTGCAAGCCGACCCAGACGCGGGCGGTCTCGGCCTCGCCGACCAGGATCGCGCGCTCCAGCCAGTCGGTCAGCCGGGCCCGCCACACCTGCCGGTCGAACCCGGCCCGCAGGGCGCTCATCGCCCGCCGGACGGCCTCGACACCGTCCACGCCGATGTCGGTGGCGGCCAGGCCACCGGGCACGGTCGGCCGGTTCAGCGCGAGCAGGACGGACGCGATCAGGTCGGTCAGCTCGCCGCCCTCCGGGCCCGCCGTGGCCAGCAGTCGGGCGTGCACCACGCGCAGCCCGCTGACCGTCCACGCCAGGTATTCGGTCGGGCCGAAGTAGTCCGGCAGCGAACCCAGGTCGGACTCCCGCAGCAGCGTGGACCGCCACAGGTCGGGCAGGTTCTTCAGCGGTCCCCTGCGGTGCAGTTCGAGCACGGCCGGGTCGGCGACCAGCCGGTCGAACACGGCGGCCAGTGCCCGTGCCCGCACGGCGAACGGTGGGAACTCGGTGAGCACGGCGAGCAGGTCGCGGTAGTACTCGATGAGCATGCCGCGCCGCTGCGGCTTGTCCGACTCGTTGAACGCCGCCCCCGGGATGCCGGGCACCCACGTGTTCATCAGCGTGCCGTTGTAGAACGTCTCGGGTCGCTGCAGCCGGTGGTCGGCGACGAAGTGCGCGCCGATGTTCTGCAGCGTTCCGGACTTCTCGGTGGCCGCGCCGAGCATCGTCTCGGACAGCATCCGCGCCTCGGACACGGTGAACGGGACGCCGTCGGGGTACAGCGTGGCGTCGGCCTTGACGTCGGTCAGGCCCGGCCGGGTGGCGATCGCCATCAGCCGCCGCCGGGTCTCGTCCAGCCAGTCCGGCGGTGGGGCCCACGGCTTCGTCGGACCGAACACGTTGATGTGCGGCACACCGGTCACCATCGGCACCAGATCGTCCGGCAGGTCAACGGGCGGCATCGGCTCCCCTCCCCGGTCGGCTCCCCTTCGGTGACATGATCACCCTAGGCCCGGCGGGCGGGACCCCTCCGGCCGCCGGGTTAGCCTGCCCGCATGCCGAAGTACGCCACGAACGACACAGTCGACCGCACCGCGCTCACCGCGTTCCTGCGGGACCGCGACCGGGCCATCCTGACCACGCTGCGCGCCGACGGCCGCCCCCAGATGTCGCCGGTGACCTACGGCGTGGACGGCGAGGGCCGGATCGCCGTCGCCACCTACCCGCAGCGCGCCAAGGTGCGCAACCTGCGCCGCGACCCGCGCGCCTCGCTGTGCGTGCTGTCCGACGACTGGGACCCGTGGGTGCAGGTGGACGGCACGGCCGAGGTGATCGACCTGCCCGACGCCGTGGAGCCGCTGGTGGAGTACTTCCGCAGCATCTCCGGTGAGCACCCGGACTGGGACGAGTACCGGGAGGCCATGCGCCGGCAGGGGAAGTCGCTGGTGCGGGTGACGATCGAACGGTGGGGGCCGTTGGCCACCGGCGGTTTCCCGCCGGAACTCAGGACTGCGCTCGGCTAGCGTTCAGGAACGGGCACCCCACCATGCGCCGCAGTTGGATGCCCAGTTCGCCGGGCGTGTGCACGGGTTGGGAGAACGCGAGCCGGACGTCGTGGTCGGCGTCCGGCGCCTCCACCCGCAGCCGCAGCCCGCACCGGTCCAGCCCGAGTGGCCGGATGTGCCCGCCGCGCAGGTGTTCGGGCAGCAGCCGGGACAGCATGCCGACGACGTCGCGGTGCGCCAGTTCCAGGTGCCGCAGCCAGTGGTCCTCGTAGTGGCAGAACGGGTCCGGCGTGCCCGCGGCGAACTCGGCGGGCCGCAGCGAACCGGTGCCGTCGCCGTCGGCCAGCACCAGTGACGCGGGCGTGAGCCGCACCGCCGTCGTGCCGTGTCCGACGTCCAGCAGGCGGCTGTCCGCCTTCTCCTCGGCGACCGCGAGCACCGCGTCGCGGGCGGCGCTGCCGGTGAGCGTGCGCAGCCACCCGGTGATCCACAGCAGGCCGCGCACGGGTTCGCGCAGCGCGACCGCCGCCCGGTCGGCCACCTCGACCATGGCGGCCGACGTCGACCCGACCAGGGGGTGGCCGTCGGTGAGCAGAAGTGTGACGGTGCCGTCCGGGTGCACGTGGTGCAGGTGCGGCACGGAACGCTCGTCGGGTGCGCCGCCGGAACGCAGCAACGTGGCACGGCCGCCTCGGGCGGCGATGGTCCGTGCCCGGTCGGCCGGACCGGGGCAGGGCGGTCGACGACTCACTGCTGCACCTCCGCCGGTAAGGGTAACCTAACTTCGGTGAAACCGCAGCCAGAACTGGTTCGGTGGCCGATGCGGACCGTGCGGGACGGGCTCGATCGGCGTTCGTAGGGCGGACAATTTTGTTCGGTTGTTTGACACCATTAGCGTGTCACCTGTGTCAAGCGCTGTCGAGCTCCGTGCGCAAGGTCCGTTCGGTATTCCACCACTGCTGGCGCGGCTGGTGGACGACGCCGCGCTCTTCCCACCAGGGAACGCGGCGATGCCGGACGCGGTCCGCGAACACCTCGCAGGACGTGCCGGCCGGCGTGCCGGAGTGATGGGCCTCTTCCTCTGTACGGCGTCCCGGCTGCCCGAGCTGATCACCGAGCTGATCAAGGCGAAGCCGACGTCCCCGGTCGGCCTCTCCCTGGTCGTGGACACCGGTCTGGGCGGGCTGCCGAAGGCGGTGTCGATCGTCGAGTCGCGCACCGAACTGCTGGTGCTGCGCATGGTCGAGATGCCGGCGCCCTCGGACGTGGACGAGGTGTGGCTGGAGCGGGTCGACGAGTTCGTGCCCGAGGACGCCATCCGGGTCATCGAGCCGCGACGTGGCGGCGCCGAATGGCTGGAGGGCGTGCGGCGGGTCGCCGACCGCGGCTACTGGCCGAAACTGCGCTGCGGCGGGCAGTCCGCCGAGGCGTTCCCGAGCCTGGACGACGTCGCGTCCTTCCTGGGCGTGCTGGCCGGTTCCGGCACGTCGTTCAAGGCGACGTCCGGGCTGCACAACGCCGTCCGGCACACCGACCCGGCCACCGGCTTCACCCACCACGGCTTCCTGAACCTGCTGGTGGCCACCGCGCGGGCGCTGGCGGGCGGTGACGTCAAGGAGGCGTTGGCCAGCGAGGACGGCAAGGCGCTGGCCACCGAGGCCGCCGAACTCACCGACGACGCGGCCCGCGCCGTGCGCGGCGTGTTCGCGTCCTACGGGTCGTCGACGCTGGCCGAGCCGATCGCCGACCTGGAAGCGCTCGGGCTACTCGCGAGATAGCCGCCCGCCAGATGGAGGCACACGGATGAGCTGGATCGAGGACGACCGCTTCACCCGCGACCACCCGTTCGGCCCGCAGACGCTGCCCTACGGCGTCATCGACACCGGCGACGGCCCGAACATCGCGGTCCGCACCGGCGACCACGCGCTGCCGTTGCGCCCGCTGGCCGACCTGTTCGGGCCGCGGCTGGCCGAACTGCTCACCCGGTCGTCCCTCGACCCGCTCCTGGCCACCTCCCGTGCCACGTGGGCGGAACTGCGCGAGCGGCTCACCGAGCTGGTCACCCGCGCCGCCCGGCCGCGTGGCGCGGAGCTCGTGCCGCTGGCCAAGCTGACCACGCTGCTGCCGTTCACCGTCGGCGACTACGTCGACTTCTTCTCGTCCCGCGACCACGCGGAGAACGCCACCCGGATCTTCGCGCCGGACGCCGACCCGCTGCCGCCGAACTGGACGCACCTGCCCATCGGCTACCACGGCCGGGCCGGCACGGTCGTGGTGTCCGGCACCGACGTGGAACGCCCGCACGGCCAACGGTTCGACGGCACCGTCACGTTCGGCGCCACCCAGCGGCTGGACATCGAGGCGGAGGTCGGCTTCGTGTGCGGCGGCCCCGTCGCCGCCCGGGTGCCCACGGCCGCCGTCGCCGAGCACGTGTTCGGCGTGGTCCTGGTCAACGACTGGTCCGCCCGGGACGTGCAGGCGTGGGAGTCGCGACCACTGGGCCCGTTCCTGGGCAAGTCGTTCGCCACGTCCGTCGCCGCGTGGATCACGCCGCTGGCGGCACTGGCCGACGCCCGCGTCCCGGTGCCGCCGCAGCCCCAGCCGCCGCAGCGCTACCTGGTCGAGGACCGGCCCTGGGGCCTGGACATCGACATCGAGGTCCGGTGGAACGACACGCTCGTCGCGTCGCCGCCGTTCGCCGGGATGGGCTGGTCGTGCGCCCAGCAGCTGGCGCACCTGACGGTGAACGGGGCCACCGTCCGCCCCGGCGACCTGTTCGCTTCCGGCACGGTGTCTGGCCCGGCACGGCACCAACGAGGTAGCTTCCTGGAACTGTCCTGGGGTGGGACGGACCCGGTCACGCTGGACGACGGGTCGAAGCGGACGTTTCTGGAGGACGGGGACACCGTGGTCATCACCGGTAGCGCGCCCGGACCGGACGGCAGCCGCGTCGGCCTCGCCGAGGTCGCCGGACGGGTGCTGCCCGCGGACGCGCCGGGCAGAGGCTGACCGCCGTGGTGACGCCGCG
>DASZXM010000948.1:0-3108 GCA_035546415.1 Pseudonocardiaceae bacterium | reverse complement strand
GTCGGCCTCACCGAGCGGGAGGCCCGGGACGCCGGGTACCGGGTGAAGATCGGCAGCCAGCCGGTCGCCGAGATCGTGGCGATGCCGCGCGCGTACGCCGTCGAGGAGACCCGCGGGGTCATGAAGTTCGTGATCGACCTGGCGACCGACGAGATCCTGGGCGCCGCCCTGCTCAGCGTCGACGCGCAGGAGCTGATCAACACCGTCGCGCTGGCCATGCGGCACCGCATCAAGGCGAGCGACCTGCGTGACGCGATCTACACGCACCCGTCGTCGACGGAGGCGTTCAACGACGTCATCGGCACGATCGTGCGCAGCGACGAGCCGTAGCGGAGCCGAAGGGAGACACCCATGCGGCTGGCCGCCGACCGGCTCGCGAGCTTCCTGTCCGTGCTACAGCTGAGCGACTCGGCTTTCCCCACCGGCCGCGAGTTGCTGTCCCACGGTCTGGAGGCACTGGTGCGCAGCGGCCGGTTGGCGACACCGGCGCCACGGGCGGCACTGACCGCACTGCTGCGGGACTACCTGCACGTGGCCGTGGGTCCGTCGGACGGCGTCGGCCTGGCCTGCGCGCACCGGGCCACCAGTACCCCGGACTCACTCGATTTGGAGCTGATCACATCCGTCGACGAGTGGCTGACCGCCGGGAAGATCGCCCGCGAGTCCCGCGAGGTCTCGGTGCGCACCGGGCGGGCGCTGCTGGGCACGGCGACCGTGGTCTTCGCCGCCACGGCGGTGTCGGACTTCGCCCACCACGTTCGCGGTGGCCACTCACCGGGCAACCACGCGGTGGTGTCGGGTGTGGTCAGCGCCTGCCTGGGTGTGCCGCGGCTGGAGGCGGTGACCGGCGAGCTGTTCGCGTTCTGTGCCAGCTGGGTGGCGGCCGCCGTGCGGCTGGCCGCGACCGACCGCACCACCGCCCAGGCCGTCCTGCACGACGTGCGGCCGGCACTGACCGAGGTGGCGTTGCGGGCCGTGGACAAGGACGTCGCCGACATCGGCGGTGGTGCGCCCCTGCTGGACGTGATGGCGATGCGACACGAGCAGGCCGAACCCCGGCTGTTCGCGAGTTGAGGGGAACACCGGTGACCGAGCCACATTCCCACGGCCGCGGCTCGACGGCGACGTCCACTCCGGCCGGTGGCCGCGGATGAACCACCGCGACGACCTCGCCTGGTGCACACCCACCGACCTGCCCGAGGACGTGCGGGCGCTCAGCGACATGCGGACCGGCCGGGACATCCGGCGGCCGGGCGTACTGGATCTCGCGCTGGCGCCCGAGTCGGGCGTCACCCGGCTCGTCCGGCGCTACCAGCGGCCGCCGCTGCACGTCGACGAACCGGGCTATCTCGACGCGGGCCGCCCGGACATGGCATTCCTGTGCCTGGGACAGCGCGGCGGGCTGGGCCAGGGTGACCGGCACCGGATCGACGTCGACTGCGCGCCCGGCAGTGCGGTTCATGTCACGACGCAGGCCCCGACCACGGTGGTCGCCGTCCGCGACGACTACGCGACGCGGCTGGTCGACCTGCGCGTCGGCGCGGGTGCCGTGCTGGAGTACCTGCCCGAACCGCTCGTCCCCTGCCGCGGCTCCCGCCTGTTCCAACGCATCCGGCTGACCGCGGCCCGCGACTCGACGGTGATCCTGGGTGAGATCCTGCTGCCCGGCAGGACCGCCCGTGGCGAGGCGCACGCGTACGACCTGTACTGGACCCAGACGCAGGCGCATCGCGCCGAGGACGGCGGGCTGTTGTTCGCCGACTCGCTGCGACTGCGGCCCGGCCAGGCAGCCGACCCCGGGTCGCCGGGCGTGCTCGGCGAGTACGACGTGGTGGCCACGCTGTTCCTGGTGTGCACGCACATACCGGCACCCCAGTTGGTCACCCTGCTGCGCGACACCCTCACCGACCTCACCGACGTGCTGGCCGGCGCCACGGAACTGCCCGGCGGCCGCGGTGCGGCCGTCCGCATGCTCGGGCACACCGGCACCGCCGTGCGGGCCGCGATGCGCACGCTGTGGAACGTCGGACGCACCGCCCTGCTCGGCGTGCCGGCTCCCGATCCGCGCACCGGATAGGCGCCATGTCGACCGGACCCCGCCCGCTGTCGGTCGCCACCGCGCTGACCAGCGGGCTACTGTAGTCGCCGTGCATGGGCCAGGTCACCTGCCCGGCTGGCGGCGCCCGCCGGAGCTGGTCGGCCGGCGCGCCGAGTGCGCGGTGCTCGACCGGCTGATCGCGAGCGTCCGATCCGGACAGAGCCGGGCGCTGGTCGTGCACGGCGAGCCGGGCGTTGGCAAGAGCGCCCTGCTGGACCACGCGGCCATGCGAGCCGAGGGCTGCCGCGTGGCGCGGGCCAGCGGTGTCCAGTCGGAGATGGAGTTGCCCTTCGCCGGCCTGCACCAGCTGTGCGCTCCCCTACTGGGCGGCCTGGACCGGTTACCGGGTCCGCAGCGAGACGCGCTGCGGACCGCGTTCGGCATCAGTGCCGGAGCCCCACCGGACACGTTCCTGGTCGGCCTCGCCGTGCTGGGCCTGCTGTCCGAGGCCGGGCAGCGGCTGCCGCTGCTGTGCCTGGTCGACGACCAGCAGTGGCTGGACAGCGCCTCCGCGCGGATTCTCGCGTTCGTCGCGCGTCGGCTGGGCGCCGAGTCGGTGGGCCTGGTGGTCGCCACGCGCACCGTCACCGACGACCTGACCGGGTTGCCCGACCTGGCCGTCCGGGGCCTGGCGCCCGGTGACGCGGACGCACTGCTGGACACGGCGTTGACCGGGCCGGTCGACCCGAGGGTCCGGGAGCAGATCATCGCCGAGACCCTGGGCAACCCGCTGGCCCTGCTGGAGTTGCCGCGAGGGCTCACGCCAACGCAGTTGGCCGGGGGTTTCGGGCTGCCCGGCGCGGTGCCGCTGTCGGGCAGCATCGAGGAGAGCTTCGGGCGCCGCGCCGACGCCCTGCCGGAGGCGGCACGCCGGCTGCTGCTGCTCGCCGCGAGCGACCCGTCCGGTGATCCGGCCCTGGTGTGGCGGGCCGCGGCGCGGCTGGGCATCGGCACCGACGCGGCGGACCGCGTCGCCGAGGCCGGTCTGGCCGAGTTGGGGGCGCGCGTTC
>DASZXM010000947.1:0-2540 GCA_035546415.1 Pseudonocardiaceae bacterium | reverse complement strand
ACCGGAGGGCGTGACGACGTCCGGTGCGGTGATGGAGAAGTCGAGGAACTCGGGTGCGGCGATCCCACCGGCCTGCGGGGTCGACGCCGGGGCGGTCGACAGCGTCGAGCGCGGGTCGTCCTTGGCGTAGGTCATGCCTGTCCTCCTGTCGGGTCCGGGACGAAGGTGAGCCGGACCGCGCCGTCGGGGGCGAGCCCGGTGAAGAGTCGGACCGGCGCGCCGATCCGGGCGTCCTCCGGTGCGACCGCCAGGTGTGCCAGCACGCGCGGGCCTTCGGCGAGTTCGACGTACGCGACGACGAACGGACCGCGGTCGGCGTACTCGCCGTGGCCGCGCCGGTTCACGGTGTACGAGTGGACGGTGCCGCGGCCGGACAGCTGTTCCCAGGTCAGCGACGGCGACATGCAGTGCGGGCAGCGCGCCCTGGGGTACCAGACCAGCCGGCCGCAGTCTGCGCAGCGCGGCGCGGTCAGCTTCTCGTCGGCCAGTCCGGCCTGGAACCGGGCGAGCACGTGGTCTTCGGTGGTGATCACGCGTCCTCCGCTCCGAGCAGCAGGGTCGCGGCGGCGGAGCGGGTGCCGATGCTGCCGCCGTGGCCCTGGACCAGCGCGATCCGGCAGTCGGGCACCAGGACCTCGGGGTTCGCCTCGCCGCGCAACTGGCGGACGGCCTCGATGGTGCGGATCATGCCGCCGCGGAAGTCCGGGTGGTTGTTGCACAGGCCGCCGCCGTCGGTGTTGAACGGCAGCGCGCCGTCGGCCCGCAGGGTGCCGTCGGCGACGAACGCGCCGCCCTTGCCCTTCTCGCAGAACCCGAGGTCCTCCAGGCTGAGCAGGACGGTGATGGTGAACGAGTCGTAGATGGATACGTAGTCGACGTCGCCGGGCGTGAGCCGGGCCTCGGCGAACGCGCGCGGACCGGACCACGCGGCACCGGTGGCGGTGATGTCGTTGGCGCCGAAGACGTTGTGCCGCACGGTCTCGCCGTGGCCGAGCACCTTCACGGCACCGCGGGACAGCCTGCGGGCCACGGCGTCGGACACGACGACCACGGCACCGCCGCCGTCGGTGGTGATGCAACAGTCCAGGCGGTGCAACGGGTCGGCGATGAGCGGCGAGCCGACGACTTCCTCGACGGTGACGGGGGTGCGCAGCTTGGCGTTCGGGTTGTACTGGGCGTGGTGCGCGGCGGCGACCTTGATCTCGGCGAGCTGTTCGGACGTGGTGCCGTACTCGTACAT
The DNA here is from genome assembly GCA_035546415.1 of Pseudonocardiaceae bacterium. Lineage (GTDB taxonomy): Bacteria > Actinomycetota > Actinomycetes > Mycobacteriales > Pseudonocardiaceae > DATEPR01. Next base: position 1,300 of record DASZXM010000947.1, on the reverse strand, counting down.
GTGCCGCTGCGCGGCGAGTGCGTAGCTGCCCGGAATGCCCAGTCCGTAGGACTCGTACGGTTCCTCCGGACCCGGCCGGCCGCGCGCGCCGCGCCCGGACAGCGGCAGTCCGCCCATGGCGACGAGCACGACGGAGCACTTGCCGGCGGCGATCGCGGCGGCGGCGTGCCCGACGTGCATCGGGTAGGACGCACCGCCACCCTCCGTGACGTCCACGTAGGACAGCCCGGTGAGGCCGAGGTACTCCGCCATGCCCACCGATCCCATGCCGGGCACCTCGGAGCAGCAGAACCCGTCGACGTCGTCGATGCCCAGCCCGGCGTCGGCGAGGGCACCGTAGGAGACGTCCGCGATCACCTGCGGGACGGTGCTGTCCGGGATCTTGCGCAGCGGGTGCTCGTACGCGCCGGCGATCCACGCGGTGGCTGGTCGTGCCATGCGGTTGTCCTTCCTTGTCGCCAGGGGTGTCACCAGAGGTCGACCGTGTAGGCCGCTTCGGTCAGTGGAGCGAGCCGGTCGGCGTCCATGCCGGCGGCGCACTCGCGCAGCGTGAGCTGTCCGTCGACGAACTCGAAGACGGCGAGGTCGGTGTAGACGCGGTCGACCACGGCCCGGCCGGTCAGCGGGAACGTGCACCGGGACAGCAGCTTCGGCTTCCCCTGCTTGTCCACATGGGACATCATCACCCACACCCGACGGGCGCCCGCCGCCAGATCCATCGCGCCACCCACACCGGGGTCGCCGCCGGGCACCACCCAGTTGGCCAGGTCACCGCCCTGGCTGACCTGGAGCGCCCCGAGCACCGCGGCGTCCAGCCGCCCGCCGCGGGCGATGGCGAACGACAGCGACGAGTCGAACGCGGCGGCTCCCTCGACGAGGCTGACGTAGTTCTTGCCGGCGTCGGTGATGTCCGGGTCGGCGTCGGCGTCGGCCACCTGCGGGCCGATGCCGACCAACCCGTGCTCGCAGTGGAACAGGACCTGCCGGCCGGCGGGCACGGCTGCCGGCACTTGCAGTGGCGCCCCGATGCCGACGTTGACGCACCAGCCGTCCATGAGATCGGCGGCCACCCGCCGCGCCAGTTCAGCACGACTGAGCCCGGACGGCCGGGCGGTCGCGGTCATACCGGCACCTCGGCGGTGGCCACGACGTGGTCGACGAACACGCCGGGCAGGTGCGCGTCGTCCGGGTCCAGCGCGGTCGCGCTGACGTGGTCGGCCTGCACGATCGTGGTGCGCGCGGCCATCGCGGCGAGCGGGTTGAAGTTGCGTGCGCCCAGCCGGAACCGCAGGTTGCCGAA
>DASZXM010000946.1:0-7928 GCA_035546415.1 Pseudonocardiaceae bacterium | reverse complement strand
GGTGCGCGAACTCAAGGACGCCCGCCAGCTGTTCGAACGGTTCAAGGTGCTCACCCGGATGCTCACCGACACCAGCGCGTCGGTGACCAGCCAGCTGCGCACGTCGGTCGCGCTGTCCACGCTGCACGTCGGCTTCTTCGGCCCGTTCGAGATCACCGGCACCACCGAGGAGCGCCGGGCCGCCGCGCTGGAGATCGCGATCGAGCTGATCGACAAGGTCTGATCAATGAGGTCGCACAGCCCAGGTCACCGCACCGGGGTCAGGCCGCTGAAGCGTTCGTCTACCTGTTCGGCCGTCAGTCCGAAGTCGGCCAGTTCGTAGCGGTGTGACGGGCGGTGTCGGCCCGCCGTGCTCTCGGTGTGCAGCGCCGACATCGCCTCGACGGCCCGGTCGGTCAGGGGGATGCCGAACCGGTCGTAGATCGCCGCCACCGTGCCGAGCGGGTCGCGGACCAGGTCGTCGTAGTCGACGTCGTGGAACCGCGCCTGGTCGTGCCGGGCACGGTCGGCCGTGAACAGCTCCAGGCCGCGCGCCCACAGTTCCAGCTGGTCGCGGCCGATCACGTCACCCCGGAACAGCGTGGACCACCCGTCGGACGCCTGCTGGTTGAGGCTGCACACCGATGCGATCGCCGTGCGCGGCGACCGGTGCGTCTGGATCACCAGCGCGTCCGGATACACCTCGAACAACGCGTTCAGCGCGAACAGGTGGCTCGGGTTCTTCAGCACCCACCGCCGGTCGCGGTCGGGCAGGCCGATCAGCTGCAGAGTGCGGCGGTGCCGCTGGTAGGCGGCCGTCCAGTCCTGCCCGGCCAGCCACGCCGAGTACGTCGGCACGTGCGCCAGGCATTCGAACGAGATGGAGCGCATCGACTGGCGCAGCAGTTGCCAGCACTCCTCGACCTGGTCGGCGGAGATGTAGTGCACGCCCATGAACTCCGGGTGGGCGAGATGGTGCTGTGCGAACGCCTCCGCCATCCGCTGGTAGATCGGGTTGTCCGGCCACGTCTCGCGCGGCGGCCGGGGCTGCGGCACCTCGGTCAGCCACATCTCCAGGCCCTGGTGCGCCGGGTCCTGGGTGAGCAGCCGGTGCAACGCCGTCGTCCCGGTGCGCGGCAGGCCGGTGACGAAGATCGGCCGCACGATGTCGACGTCTGCGTACTCCGGGTACTGCCGCCACGACGCCTCGGCGAGCAGCCGCGCCACCAGGGCACCTCGCAGGAACGAGCGCTGTGCCCGCCGGCCGGCCTGGGTCAGTTCGGCCTCCCGTTCGTAGGACTCCAGCAGCACGGCGAGTCCGTCGCTGTAGTCGTCGGTGCCGAAGTCGTCCAGCCCGGTGATCTTCGTGGCCGACGCGTGCAGGTCGGCGACGGTGCCGACGCGGTCGAGTGTCCTGGCCATGCCGCCCCCGAACCTAGTTGTGGTACTCGCCGCAGTTGACGTCCAGACAGTGCCCGGTGATCGCGCGCGCCAGGTCGGACGCCAGGAACACCACGGCGTCGGCGATCTCGTCCGGCTCCGGCAGCCGGCGCAGGTCGATCGTGGACGCCGTCTTGTCGTAGACGTCCTGCCGGGTCACGCCGCGCTTGTCGGCGAGGTAGCCGAAGTACCACTTGAGCGAGTCGGCCCAGATGTAGCCCGGCGCCACGGAGTTGACCCGCACCCCATCCGGTCCCAGTTCGCTGGCCAGCACCTGCGTCATCGCCAGCAGGCTCGCTTTGGTGATCTTGTACGGCCCGAACGGCGACCGCGAGTGGTGCAACACAGCCGAGTTGATCACCACGACGGAGCCGCGCGACTCGCGCAGCGCGGGCGCGAACAGCCGGGTCAGCCGCAGCGCGGACAGCACGTTCGTCTCGAACGACCCGCGGATGCCCTCCGGCTCGGTCTCCAGGAGTTGCGACATCGGCGGCATCCGGAACGCGTTGTTCACCAACGTGTCCACGTGGCCGAACTCCTCCAGCGCGACCGCGACCAGCCGTTGCGACGCGGCCTCGTCGTCGATGTCGGTCTGCACGGTCACGGCCCGCCTGCCCAGGTCGGCGACTTCCTTGGCGACCTCGGTCAACCGCGACTCGGTCCGGGCCGCCAGCACGACGTCCGCGCCGGCTTTGGCGCACTGCGCCACGATCGCCCTGCCCAGTCCCGGCCCGACGCCGGACACCACGACCACCTTGTCCCGCAACAGATCCATCCCGCTCACCCCAGCATCCGCTCGGCCGTCGCGAACTGTCGTGCCCGGATCCGCGCCGCCCACTCGTCCGGCGTGACCCTGGCCTGCTCGTAGTAGGGCAGCTGGTCGGGCAGTTCGTCGACGCCGACCACCGCCACCTGGGGGCCTTCCTTCGCCTCGATGTCGCGGGCCACCCGCTGCCAGCGGATCTGCAGGTAGCCGTGGGAGTGGCCGGTGAGTTCGATCCAGTTCGCCAGCCCGGGGTTCCGTTCGGTGACGACGAACCGCATCATGCCGTCCGGGTCGTGCCGGGCCTGTGCGGTGTTCAGGCTGGTCTGGTGGTTGGCGTAGTCCAGCGAGACGTACCACATGCTGCCCAGTTGGAAGCCCTGGTAGGGCGCGTCGGACACCGGCACCGTGATGATCATCGCCTGGTCGTCGGGCAGGTCGTAGTGGCCGGCCGAGGAGAACTGCGTGGCCAGGCCGCCGGGTGTCAGGCGCGGCTCGGTCATCGTGTTGACCGGCAGCTTCAGGTAGAACCACTCGGGGAACTTCAGGAACGTGTGCAACCGGCTGAGCAGGATCTTGCCGGCCACGCCGTAACGTTTGGCCATCGCGTCCCTGGTCGGCGGCGGGGGAGCGGTGCCCGCGGTGTCGACCCGGTGGATGCGGATCGTCCCGGGCCGCTCGGTCGCCCAGTCACCGAACACCTCCCGTACGACCAGCATCGCCGAGCCGGCCGCCAGTGGGAAGTAGTTCGGTCCGGCGGCCGATCCGGCCGGGCCGAAGCGGATCTCGTACGTGCCGTCGTCGGCGATGTCGAACGCCCGGTCGTCGAACGCGGTCAGGCTGTCCGGCACGGTCACGGGGGAGTAGTCGCCGGCCAACACCTGGAAGCTCAGGTCGGCCGTGGTGCCGCGGCGGCCGGTCACGACGTACTCGGCGTCGTCGCGCAGATAGGAGTGGAAGTACAGGGTGTCCGGGTTGTCCAGGCCCATCTTGGTGTACGGGCCGGTGGACCGGACGAAGAACGGGAAGTCCCGCTCGTAGGCCCACGCCATCTGCAGCGATGCCCGGATGCTGCCGGCGAGATAGTCGTAACCCTCCACCAGATCCAGGTCGGTGCGCACGTGCGGCGCCCCGGTGATGACCTTCTCGGCTTCGACGACGGCGTCCGCGAACGGTTGGGTCAGCAACGGTGGTTCCCCATTCGTCGTGAGAACTTGTTCTATCAAGCGGTGGCTCTGTCCAGCCGCGGTTCTCAAGCGGTGGCCCAGCGGTTGGCCGTCAGCTGGAAGCTCGGCATGTCCTTGAGCGAGAACATCGCCTCGTAGGTGCGCTGGTAGCCGGTGCGGCTGATCCGCCACTGCCCGTCGCCGTCACCGTCACGGCGGTAGGTGTCCTCGTAGAACGCGGCACCCTGGATGACGACCTTGTGCTCGACGGCGATGACGGTGTCCTGGAAGCTCCAGATGCCGGTGGCCGTGTCGCCGTCCACGTCGATCTCCGGCTGGCCGGCCGCGTGCACGGTGATCATGCCGGGCCCGAGGTTGTCCCGCATGAACGCGACGATCGCGTCCCGTCCGGTCAGCACCAGCGGCTTGCCCATGGCGGGGGTGCCGTAGTCGGCGACGCCGTCCGGGGTGAAGGTGTCGGCCAACAGGTCCCAGTCCTTGGTGTCGACGGCCCGCAGGTAGCGGTATTTCAGCCTGCGGATCTCCTCCAGCGTCACCAGATCCACGGTGATCCCTCCCTCGTCGGCGGACCGTCCCAGTCTCCACCCGGGGTTGACCGGTATCAAGAACATGTTCTACTTTTCTGTCGTGTCGACGTCGTACGAGCTGTCCCAGCCGCGCGCGCTGGAGGCCGAGGCCGTGCACGTCTTCCGCGAGGTGGCCGCCACGTTCGAACGGCCCGCGCTGCTGTTCTCCGGCGGCAAGGACTCGATGGTCATGCTGCACGTCGCCGCCCGCGCGTTCTGGCCCGCGCCGCTGCCGTTCCCCGTCCTGCACGTGGACACCGGGCACAACTTCGACGAGGTGATCGAGTTCCGCGACCGGACCGTCGCCGACCTGGGCCTGCGGCTGGTCGTCGGGCACGTGCAGGACGACGTCGACGCCGGCCGCGTCGTCGACGAGCCCAGCAGGAACCGGTTGCAGACCACGACGCTGCTGCGGACGATCCGCGAGCACCGGTTCGACGCCGTGTTCGGCGGGGCGCGCCGGGACGAGGAGAAGGCACGGGCGAAGGAGCGGGTGTTCAGCTTCCGCGACGAGTTCGGCCAGTGGGACCCGCGCAACCAGCGGCCCGAACTGTGGAACCTCTACAACGGGCGGCACCGGCCCGGCGAGCACATCCGTGTGTTCCCGCTGTCCAACTGGACCGAACTGGACATCTGGCAGTACGTGCTGGAGGCCGGCGTCCCGCTGCCGTCGCTGTACTACGCGCACCGCAGGCCGGTGTTCCAGCGGGACGGGATGCTGTTGGCGCACACCAGGTTCGTCACGCCCAGCGACGGTGAGGAGCCGTTTGAGGCGACCGTGCGGTTTCGCACCGTCGGCGACGCGACGTGCACCGGCTGCGTGGAGTCGGTGGCCGCGACACCGGCCGACGTGGTCGCCGAGGTGGCCGCCACGCGCGTCACCGAACGCGGCGCGACCCGCGCGGACGACCGGGCGTCCGAGGCGGCCATGGAGGACCGCAAGCGGGAAGGTTATTTCTGATGGCCCCACCACTGCTGCGGATGGCCACGGCCGGTGGTGTCGACGACGGCAAGTCGACGCTGATCGGCAGACTGCTCTACGACAGCAAGGCGATCCTCGCCGACCAACTGGCCGCCGTGGAACGGGCCAGCCGCGAGTCGGAACTGGACCTGGCGCTGCTCACCGACGGCCTGCGTGCCGAACGCGAACAGGGCATCACGATCGACGTGGCCTACCGGTACTTCGCCACCCCGCGCCGCAAGATCATCATCGCGGACACGCCCGGCCACATCCAGTACACGCGCAACATGGTCACCGGCGCGTCAACGGCCGACCTGGCGCTCGTCCTGGTGGACGCCCGCAAGGGTGTGCTGGAGCAGTCCAAGCGGCACGCGTTCATCGCCAGCCTGCTGGGTGTGCCGCACCTGGTGCTGTGCGTGAACAAGATGGACCTGGTGGACTGGTCGCGGGACCGTTTCGAGGAGATCCGCGAGGAGTTCCGCCGGTTCGCGATGAAGCTGACCGTGCAGGACCTGACGTTCATCCCGGTGTCCGCGCTGCACGGCGACAACATCGTGCACCACAGCACGAACATGCCGTGGTACGAGGGTTCGTCGCTGCTGCACCACCTGGAGGAGGTGCACGTCGCCTCCGACCGGAACCTGATCGACGCGCGCCTGCCCGTGCAGTACGTGATCCGCGCGGACGGCTACCGGGGCTACGCCGGCACGGTCGCCGGCGGCGTCTTCAAACCCGGTGACCCGGTGGTCGTGCTGCCGTCCGGCCGCGAGTCGACGGTGCACTCGATCTGGGGCCCGGGCGGCGAACCGGTGGCCGAGGCGTTCCCGCCGCAGGCGGTGGCGGTGCGGCTGGCCGACGACCTGGACGTCGGCCGCGGCGACATGCTCTGCCGGCCGCACAACCGCCCGCATGTCGGCCGCGAGATCGACGCGATCGTGTGCTGGCTGTCCGACCGGTCCACGCTCGCACCCGGCGGCACGTACCGCCTCGTGCACACGACGCGCGGTGTGCGGGCACGGGTGCGCGACCTGGACTACCGCATCGACATCGACACGCTGCACCGCGACGAGTCGCCGGGATCGTTGGCGCTCAACGAGATCGGCCGCATCCGGCTGTCCACGCAGGCGCCGCTGCTGTACGACCCGTACCACCGCAACCGGTCCACCGGCGGTTTCGTCCTGGTCGACGAGGCCACCAACGACACGGTCGCCGCCGGGATGATCACCGGTCCCAGCCTGACGGCGGCGAACGTGGTGTGGCACCCGGCGGCGATCGGCAGGGCGGAACGGCCCACCCAGGGCATGACGGTGTGGCTGACCGGCCTGCCCGCGTCGGGCAAGTCGACCGTCGCGGTGGAGTTGGAGCGGCTGCTGGTCGCGGCGGGCCGGCCGGCGTACCTGCTGGACGGCGACAACCTGCGCCACGGCCTCAACGCCGACCTGGGTTTCTCAGCGGCCGACCGGGCGGAGAACGTGCGCCGCGTCGGCGAGGTGGCCCGCCTGTTCGCCGACGCGGGCGTGATCGCGGTGGTGTCGCTGGTCAGCCCGTACCGCGCGGATCGCGAACTGGTCCGTGCGGCGCACCGAACGGCGGGCCTGCCGTTCCTGGAGGTGTACGTCGATACGCCGGTCGCGCTCTGCGAGGCACGCGACCCGAAAGGCATGTACGCGCGGGCCAGGCGCGGCGAGATCACCGGTTTCACCGGACTGGACGACCCGTACGAGCCACCCGTGTCACCCGATCTGGTGCTGCGCCCGGACGCCGGTGACCCGGCGGTGCAGGCGGCGGCGGTGCTCGCCCTGCTGGACAGGTGAACCGTCGTACGCTGTGCCCCATGGCCGCACAGGGCAAGCCGAACAAGTTCGTCATCGGAGCCGTGCTCGTGGTGCACGCGATGATCGCGACAGTGACGTGGCGCGACATCAAGCGCCGCACACCGGCACAGGTCAGGGGCCCGAAGGCGGTGTGGCGAACAGCCAGCGCCGCGAACACCCTGGGCTCGGCAGCGTACTGGCTGTTCGGCCGCCGCCGCGGCGCGACGCTGCGAGCCGTGCGCGCCAGCGACTAGGAGCGCGACGCTCCGCACCTCCGCGGCTGGTATCGGGCGGGCCGGCGAGTGGGCGAGCGGGGTACGACGGCGGAGGCGGCGCGAGGTGTCAGCTGATCTTGGTGCCGTTGCGGCGGGTGGTGGCCACGACCGCGGGCCACGGGGGGAGCATCTGGTTGCGCCTGGGGCGTTCCACCCACGGCCACGTGTTCGCGCCGTCCAGGTTGGTCGGGACCACGACGTACGTTCCGGTCGGAATGTGTGTCACGTCCAGGCTGGACAGTTCGTTCGTCAGTTCTTCGTCGATGTGCGAACCGCGTGCCGGTTCGGTGAAGAACATCCACCACTGGCCGGTCGGGTCGGCCACGACGGGGCCGGCGAGCATCGCGATCCGCAGGTCGGACAGCACCAGTCTGCCCAGCGCGGTCGGCATCGTGACGACGTCGGCGACGGGGCCGGTCAGCATCAGCAGCCTGCCGGGTCGGACGTCGATCGTGACCGGCCAGCCCAGTTCCTCCTCGTAACGGCTCCGGGCGGCCGCCAGCCTGCGCAGCAGCATCGTGCGGTTCGGGTTGTCCCCGGCTAAGTCGCTGGCGGTGTGGATGTCGGTGGTCATGGTCATGGTTCGGTCCTCCGGTAGCGACGTTGGTCACCGAGCCACCCATGCTCCTGCCCGGAACTTGAGGAAATCGCATATCCACCTGAAGGCCCGGCGGCCAACAGGGGAAACCCGGTCTTTCGGCACGGGTGCGGACTGCCGAACGTACCGATGTCCGGATCAGTAGAAGAACCGATGTGCCGCTGTGACCGGGAGCGGGATGCTGGCCACCGCGCTCGGCCGCCGGAGTGGTCCCGACCGGGTGTTATCCGTTCGTGACAGTGAAGTGGTATCTGGCTCCGGGTCATCGTTCCCCTTGCTAGGCAGAGAAAGCCACGGGGGGCTCCGTCGGGGGCAGCCATTCAGATGCCAGACAGGAGAACGTTC
>DASZXM010000945.1:0-15896 GCA_035546415.1 Pseudonocardiaceae bacterium | reverse complement strand
TCGGCAAGACCTGGCTGGTGCTGCGCTGGGCGTGGGACCACCTGGACCGCTTCCCGGACGGCCAGCTGTTCGTCGACCTGCGCGGGTTCGCGCCGTCCGGCGAGCCCGTGCCCGCCGACGTGGCGATCCGGGGGTTCCTGACCGCCCTGGGCGTCGACCCGAAGGCGATCCCGCGCGGGCTGGACGCACAGGTCGGCCTGTACCGCAGCCTGACGGCGGACCGCGATGTGCTCGTCGTGTTGGACAACGCCCGCGACACCGAGCAGATCGCTCCCCTGCTGCCCAGTGGTCCGCGGTGCGCCGCGATCGTCACCAGCCGGACCGTGCTGACCGGACTCGTCACCGCGCACGGCGCGACGTCACTGTCACTGGACGTGCTGCCGGCGTCCTCGGCTCGCGCGCTGCTCGCCGAACGGCTCGGCGCCGAATCGCTGGCCGACGAACCGGACGCCGTCACCGAACTGCTGGCGTGCTGCGGCGGTTTCCCGCTGGCGCTGAGCATCGTGGCCGGCCGGATGCTGACCAACCCCAGGCTGTCGGTCGCCGCGCTGGCCGACGAGCTGCGGCAGGCGAGGACCGGGCTGGCGGCGCTGGACGACGACGATCCGGCGTCCAGCCTGCCGGCGGTGCTGTCCTGGAGCCACCGCGCCCTGACCGACGACCAGGCCATGGTGTTCGCCCTGCTGGGCGTGGCGCCCGGTCCGGACATCAGCGATGCCGCGGCGCGTTCGCTCACCGGGCTCGACCCCGTGTCGGCCCGGTCCACGCTGCGGGCGCTGGAACGGGCGTCGCTGATCCAGCAGCACGTTCCCGGCCGCTGGCGGATGCACGACCTGGTCCGGCTGTACGCGGCCGAGCAGGGGCCGCCGTCCACCGACACCGCGCTGCGCCGCGTCGTCGACTTCTACGCGCACACGGCGGAGGCCGCGAACCGGCTGTTGGACCCGTACGAGGCGTGCGTGACGATGGGACAGCCGGTACCGGGCTGCCACCCGCAACGACTGGACGACCACCCGGCCGCGATGGCCTGGCTGGACGCCGAGTACGCGAACGTGCTCGCCGCGGCGCGGACGGCCGAGGACCACGACTGGCCGGATGCGGTCTGGCCGCTGTCCTGGGGGGTGCAGAAGTACCAGTACCGCACGGGACGCCTGGCCGACCGGATGGTGACGGCCCTGGCCGGGCAGGCCGCGGCGGACCGGCTGGCCGATCCGGACGCGCGCACGAAGGCCCACCGCGTCCTGGGGCACTGCTACGGAATGGCCGGGCAGTACGCGGACGCCGTGCGCCACCTGGAACTCGCCATCGACGTGGCCGGGCGAAGCGGCGACGTCTTCGAGCAAGCCAGCGCCCACTACGTGCTCGGCTCGGTGCACGAATCGCAGGGCCACTCCGCGCAGGCGCTGGAGCAGGCGACCGAATCGCTGCGCCTGTTCGAGTCGATCGACAACCCGGTGTGGCAGGGTCGGGCGCTCAACGCCGTCGGATGGACCCAGAGCAGGTTGGGGCGGCAGGAGGAAGCGCGGGCGGCGTGCGAGCAATGCCTCGTTCTCTGCGGCGGGCACGGTGACCACGCGGGCGAGTCCGCGGCGCTGGACAGCCTCGGCAGCATGTGTCTGGCGGCCGGCGATCCGGAACGGGCGACGGAGTACTACGAGCGGGCCCTGAGCCTGCGGCGCGCACTCGGCAACATGCTCGAAACCGCCGACGTGCTGTCCAACCTCGGGACGTGCCACCAGCAGGCGGGCCGGCCGGACGCCGCCCGCGCCGCCTGGAGCGAGGCCGTGGCCCTGCTGCGCACCCAACACCGCCTGACGGACGCCGAACGCGTCGGGCAACTCCTCGCAGCACTGCCGTCGTGACGACCCGCGCCGGGTCGCGGAACGCGCCGACGCGCCAAGCCACACGACGCGCCACCGGTGGCTATCGGGTGAGAGCCTTGCTCAGCCAGCGTTGCACGGCCGGCAGGACCGCGCGGCCGCTGTGGGCCACTCCGGGGACCAGTTCGAAGTCGACCGGGATTCCGTTGCCCACCCAGTTGTCCCGCAACGACGTGAGGCGTTCGATGCGGGTGTCGCCGCCCGCGTCGATGCCCGGCTCGCCGATCTCCCACGTCTCGACGTCGGCGTCGCCGACGACCATGTGCACCGGGACCCGGCGCAGGGCCGGCAGGTCGAGGTCCGTGCCGAACTGCTCGGCCAGGTCGGCCGTGCCCAGCCACCAGGGGATGTCGGGGTTGATCCGGGTGACCCGGCCGGGTGCGCCGACCGAGACCCCGGCGAGGCGTTCCGGGTGCAGGTAGGCGAAGCGGTGGGAGAACTGCCCGCCACCGGAGAAGCCGTGCAGGTAGAAGCGTTCGGTGTCGACCTGGTAGCGGTCGTGGACCTCGTCGATCATGCTGAGCAGCAGGTGGTCGAAGCGGATGTCGTGGTACTTGAGGCGTTTGAAGCCGTTCAGGTCGTCCGGGTCGATGATGTGGCCGGGGAACAGCGGCGCCAGCACGACACAGTCGTGCTCCTCGGCGAACTCGCGGAACTCGTTGCGGTAGCGCTCCGCCGTGCGGTTGGTGCCGTGCACGATGACGACCAGCGGCAGGCGCCTGGTCGTCGTCTTGTGCGCCGTGGGGACGTACATGCAGTAGGAGAAGCGCTGGTCCCGCTGCGACGCGAAGAACGCGGTGGGTCCGGAGTGGTAGAAGCGAACGGGGTCGAGAATCCTCGGGTCGGCCGAGGCCCGGTCAGCAGCGCTCACGTCAGTGCCCTTCCGCCGCGCGACGTCTTTTCGTAGCAGACGCTACCATGTACCGTATGCTGTCGTAAACGCTACGAACGGAGGCGTCATGACAGCGAGGCCGGTGCCGTTGATCGAGGTCAGCGGCTCGCCGCGGGAACGAGGGCACGCCTACGGCGAGGCCGCCCGCGCCGAGATCGGGCTGTCCGTCGAGTACTACCGGCAGGCGTTCGCCGAGTCCTCCGGCCTGGCGTGGCCGGACGTATTGACCACCGCCCGCGCGTGGCGGCCGCTGATCGACAGCGCCGCACCGGACCTGCTCGCCGAGATGGACGCGATCGCCGAGGGCGCCGGACTGCTGCCGGACGAGATCCTCGCCCTCAATGCCCGCGGTGAGATCGTGCGCAACCACGACAGCGCCTTCAGCGACGAGCCGGCCGAGGGCTGCTCGTCGTTCGCCCTGTTGCCCGAGGCGACCGGGGACGGCCACGTCTACTGTGGCCAGAACTGGGACTGGCGCGCGGCCACCGAGCCCAGCACCATCATGCTGCGCATCGTCCAGCCGCCGAGGCCGACGGTCATCATGCAGGTCGAGGCCGGGCAGATCGGCCGGCAGGGCGCCAATTCGGCGGGCATCGCGCTCAACGCCAACGGACTGGACGGCCGGTTCGGCGCCCCGCGCGGAGTTCCGCAACCGGTGCTGCGCCGGATGATCCTGGACAGCGGCGACCTGTGCACCGCACTGGAGGTGCCGTTCACCGTCCATCAGCACATCGCGACCAACCTGCTCGTGACGCACCGCGACGGGGTGGCCGTCGACCTGGAGACCACCCCGGTCACGCACCGCTGGGGCTACCCGTCCTCGGGCATCCTCGTGCACGGAAACCACTACCAGTACGGCGTTCCCGAGCAGCTGGCGACGACCTATCGACCGTCCTCCGTGGACTCGCTCTACCGGGTGCCGATCATCGAACGCGGGCTGGCCGGCGTGCGTGACGCCCAGGACTCGGCGGCCGTCCGCAAGGTCGTCGCGGAGACGATGAGCAACCACACCGGCGCCCCGCACGCGGTCTGCGAACACGTCGACGACCGCCTGCCGGAACTGCGGCGCGGCAAGACGATCATGTCCAGCCTGGTGGACCTGACGACCGGCGAGTACCGCGTCGTCACCGGGAACCCTTGCGCGAACGACCACCAGCTGCTGCCCTGGCAGCTGTACGACGGCCCGGCGGGTCGCTGATGACCGTGCCGTCCCGGTCCGAGGTCTTCTCCGATTCTCTCAGCTAGGGAGTCCGCAGTGGACAAGATCCAGACAACCGACTACCACACCGCGGGCGAACCGTTCCGGATCGTCACGGCGGGCGTGCCCGACATCCCCGGCACCACCGTGCTGGAACGGCGGGCGGCAGCGCAGTCGTCGGCCGAGATCGACGCCGTGCGGCAGCTGCTGGTGCGGGAACCGCGCGGCCACGCCGCCATGTACGGCTGTTTCCTCGTCCCGCCGGAGGACGACGGCGCGCACTTCGGGGTGCTGTTCTGGCACAAGGACGGTTACTCGACGGCGTGCGGCCACGGCACGATCGCCCTGGGCGCGTGGGCGGTCAACACCGGCCTGGTCCCGGCCGACCCGGACGGCACGACCGACGTGGTGATCGACGTGCCGTCCGGACGGGTCACCGCCGTGGTGACGTGCGCGGGCGGCGTGGTGGAGCGGGTGACGTTCCGCAACGTCGACTCCTACGTGGTGGGCCGGGACATCGAGGTGCCCACGAAGCGGGGCGTCGTCCGGGCCGACGTCAGCTACGGCGGCGCGATCTACGCGAGTGTGCCCGCGTCGGCCGTCGGACTGACGGTGCGCCCCGAGCACTACGCGGAACTCCTGGCCGTCGGCCGGGAGATCAAGTGGGCGTTGAACGACACCGACTGGGCGCGGCGGACGCCGGACAGCCGACTGTCCGGCGTCTACGCGACGATGCTGTACGACGACCTCGGCCAGACGGCCGACGGGCCGCACCAGCGCAACGTGACGGTGTTCGCGGACGGCCAGGTGGACCGGTCGCCGTGCGGATCGGGCACGTCGGCCCGCATGGCGCTGCTGGCGGCGGACGGCCGGTTGTCCGACGGCCAGCGGCTGGTGCACGACTCGATCATCGACACGACGTTCACCGGCCGCATCGTCGGCGCGGGCTCGGTGCCGGGCTCGATCGCCACCGAGATCGACGGCACGGCCTACCTGACCGGCGAGAGTGTCTTCAGCCTTGACCGGCACGACCGAGTGGGAACGGGGTTCATCCTGTGAAGCACACGCTGGCGATCATCGGTGGCGGCAACATCGGCGAGGCCATGCTGGCCGGCCTGCTCGCCGGGACGGAGCCGCGGCTCACCCCGGACCAGGTGGTGGTGGTCGAACAGGCGCCGGCCCGGGCGGCCTACCTGACCGAGAAGTACGGGATCACGCTCGCCGACCTCGGTGCCGCGGTGCGGGACGCGGAAATCGTGCTGATGGCAGTCAAGCCGTACCACACGGACGACCTCCTCGCCCAGCTCACCGACCACGTGACCGACGAGCACCTGATCATGTCGGTGGTGGGCGCCATCTCGACGGCGCGGATCGAGAAGGGGTTGGCCGGCAAGCCCGCCGTGGTGCGGTGCATGCCGAACACCCCGGTCGCGGTGGGCAAGGGCGTCGTCGGGATCAGCGCGGGCGCGTACGCCGGCGACGCCGACCTGGACCGCGTCGAGTCGCTGTTCCAGCCGGTGGCCCGGGTGATCCGGGTGCCGGAGACCCAGTTGGACGCGGTCACGGCGCTGTCCGGCAGCGGCCCGGCGTACTTCTACTACGTGGTCGAAGCACTCATCGACGCGGGCGTTCTGCTCGGCCTGACCCGGCCGCTCGCGGCGGAGATGGTCCTCGCGACGGCGGAGGGCGCGGCGGCGATGCTGCGCCAGCCGGACGCGGACCCGGTTCGGTTGCGCGCGGCGGTGAGCAGCCCGGGCGGCATGACGATCGCGGCGATCCGCGAATTCGAGGAACGCGCCGTGCGCGGCGCGATCATGGCCGGTGTCGATGCGGCCCGGAACCGGTCGGTCGAGCTGAGTCGCTGAACGACGGCCGGGGCCAAGCCGGGAACCGTGTCAGCTGGGGCGGTAGCGGCGGCGGTGGGCTCGCATGTCACCGGGCACGATGCGGGTGCGCAGTGACGTCAGCAGTTCGGAGTTGGCGGTGACCGCCGCCGGGTCTCGGTTGGCCACGCCGACCACGAGGGCGTCGACGAGCAGCATGGCCGCCAGGCCCTCGTGGGTGAACAAACTGGTCGACGACACCGCGGTCAGCGTCAGGTCGACCCGGTCGGCCAGGATCGCGCCCAGCGAGTCGGTGAGCAGGACGATCCGGGCGCCGACCGAGTGGGCGTGGTCCAGCAGCGACTCCATGTCGTGCAGCAGCCGGTCCGGTGCGGACAGCACCACGACGTCGCCCGCCGTGAGCGGGAGCAGGTCCTCGGCGAGCCGGAAACCGGTCGCCGAGGTGCTGCGGGCCCGCCTGCCCAGCCTGCGCAACCGCATCGCCAGGTACGTCATCGGCAGTTCGGACGGGCCGAGGCCGTAGCCGAGGACCTCGTCCGCTCCGGCGATCAGGTCGACGGCCGCCTCGAAGTCCGCTTCGTCCAGCAATCGCCGTGTCTCGGTGAGGCGTTCGACGGACTCGGCGAGGATGTGGTCCAGCAGCGCGGTGGTGTCGCCGGCCGCCTGCTCGATCCGACTGCGCAGCCGGGCCGCCGGATTGGTGTCCCCGACGACGCGCTGTCCGACGGCGCGTTTGAGTTCGGGCAGTCCGGAGTAGCCGAGCGCCTTCACCGCGCGGACCACCGTCGCGTCGCTGGTCTGGGTCAGCTGGCCGAGTTCGCCCGCCGTGGAGAACACGATCGCGCCCTGGTGGGTGCGCAGGTACTCGGCGACCCGTTGTTCAGCGGGCGCGAGTTCGCCGATCCGCTGCTTGACGCGCTCACTGAGCGGGTCGGCCGCTCCCGTGCTGTCACTCACGACGAGAAGATTACCGATGGGACCGGGACATCGGCCGTCGCCGATCCACACGCGACCGTCAATCCACTGTGGACACCCCGGCCTCGACTCAGGCGGCGAGGTCGCGCAGCGTGTCGGCTTCCGGCGCGCCGATCTCGGCGAACAGGTCGCAGGCCGCCCGCCACGCGACGGCCGCGTCGGCCGGCCGCTGCTGGGCCTGCCGCACGGCGCCGAGCACGTGCAACGCCCTGGCGTGCGCCAGGCGGGCGCCACGCTCCTCGCAGACGACCACGGCCTGTTCGGCCAGGTCGGCGGCGTCGGCCGTGTCGCCGCGGGCGAGGTGGATCGCGGCGAGCACGGTGCTGGCCTCCGCCGCGTCGAGGGCGTAGTGGTGGCGATCGGCGACGGCCAGCGCCTGCTGGCCGGACGTGAGCGCGGCGTCGTCGTCCCCGCTGGCGTGCGCGGCCCGGGCCAGGCCGGTCAGCGCCTCGATCTCCTCCTTGCCCAGGCCGACCTGGCGGGTGGCCGGAATCGCCCGGTCGAACAGGCGGATCGCCTCGTCGACGCGGTCGGCGCGCAGTTCCGCCCGGGCCAGCGCCACCAGACCCCTGGTGTGCATCGCGTCGAGCCCGGCGAGTTCGGCCATGGCCAGGACCTGCCCGGCCAGCCGGCGCGCCTCGACGTGCTGACCGAGATCGGTGTACACCTCCGCCTTGTGCGTGAGCAGCCAGCACAGCGGGCGTCGGCCGATCGCGGCCAGGTGCGGCTCCACCTCGTCGAACAACGCCAGTGCCCCGGCCAGGTCGCCCATGTGGTGGCGGAACGTGGCGTACCCGTCCACCGCCATCCACAGCCGTGTGTGGTCCCCGACCCGCCGGAAGTACTCCACCGCACGGCCCTGGTGGTCGGCGGCGCGGCGCGGCTCGCCGATCTCGTCGTAGAGGTGCGCCAGGTTGTTGGCCGCCGCCATCTCCCGGCCGGTCAGTCCGTGTGCCCGGCTGAACTCGATCGCCTCGGTCAGGTGACGGGCGGCCGCCTCGGTGTCACCGGCGTCGATCGCGGTGGTGCCCAGACAGGTCAGCGCCAGCGCGATGCCGTCGGCCCAGCCGGCGCGGCGCGCAGCGGGCAGCATTCCGGTCAGGTGCTCGGCCGCCTTCGCCAGAGCGCCCCGGCTCGTGTACGCGCCAGCGGTCGCGTGCTCGGCCACCGCCACGCCCAACGGGTCGCCCGCGACGAGTGCCGCCGCCCGGGCGGCGCGGGCCGCGCGCAGCCAGCCCCGTGGGTTGCTGTTGCGGGCACACCGATACGTGGCCGCGCACAGCAGCCAGGCGACCGCCGCGGGCCCGTGCTCGGCGGCGTGTTCGACGACCGCCATCAGGCCGTCCAGTTCCGCGGGCAACCAGGCCGCCGCACGCTCGTCGCTGTCGAACCCCGTCGGTGTGGCCGCGAAGGGCAGGTCCGGCTGCGGGTCGTGCGGGAACAGGCGGACCGCTGCGGCGCGCGCCATGCCGACGTACCAGTGACACAGCCGGTCGACGGCGTTGGCCCGCTCGTTCGCCGGGCAGTCCAGTTCGGCGCGTTCCCGGGCGTACGCGCGGACCAGGTCGTGCCAGGAGTACCGGTCGTCGGTCCTGACCAGCAGGTGCGCGGCCGCCAGCCGGAGCAGCGCCGCCTCGGCGTCGACCTCGCTCATGTCGCACAGCGCGGCAGCGGCCGGTGCGGTGATGTCCACGCCCGGCGCGACGCCCAGCAGCCGCAGTACCCGTCGATCCACATCGGACAGCCGTCGGTCGGACAGCTCGAACACCGCCCGGACCGATGACAGCGGATCGTCCGGCACGGCCAGCGCCGCCAACCGGTTGGCGCGCAGTACGCCCACGTGGTCGGCGAGCGGCATCCCCGGGTTGGCCGCGAGGTAAGCGGCCGCGATGCGCAGGGCCAGCGGCAGGTGGCCGCACAGGTCGGCCAGTTCCGCGGCCGCCTCCGGTTCCGCGTCGACCCGTGCGGCGCCCAACACGGCGGTCAGCGCGGACAGCGACTCGTCCGGGGCGAACACGGGCACCGTCAGCTGGAACGTGCCTTCGCGGACCGCGAGGCCGTCCAACCGGTTCCGACTGGTCACGACGACGAGGGACGCGGGGATTCCGGGCAGCAGCGGCCGGACCTGGCCGGTGCCCGCCGCGTTGTCCAGCACGATGAGCACCCGCTTGCCGGCGAGCGTCGTGCGGTACAGCGCGGCGGCTTCGTCCAGGTCGACCGGCACCCGGTTGGCCGCGACGCCCAGCGCGGGCAACAGCCTGGCCAGTGCCTCGGCCGCCGACAGGGGCGGGTCCGCGGCGTGTCCGCGCAGGTCCAGGTACAGCTGGCCGTCCGGGAAGGACGAGGCCACCTGGTGTGACCAGTGCACGGCGAGCGCGGTCTTGCCGACCCCACCGACCCCGGACAGGGCCGAGATCGACACGGACCCGACCCGGCCGTCGCGTATCAGGCCGTGCAGCTCGGCGAGCTGCGCCGTGCGGCCGGTGAACCCGCGGACGTCGGGGGGCAGCTGCCGGGGCACCGAGCGGCCCGCGGCGCCGCGGTCCCGCCGGGTGGCGCGCACGTCCTGGCGGAGCACCTTCACCAGGGCATCGGACAGGTCCCGGCCGGGATCGACGCCCAGCTCGTCGGCCAGTCGCCCGCGCAGCCGCTCGTACCGGTCGAGGGCGTCGGCCTGCCGGCCCGCGGCGGCCAGCGCCTCGATGAGCACGGCGTGCAGCGGCTCGTCCAGCGGATGCGCGTCGGCCAGCGGCGCGAGCGTCGTGACCGCGACGCCCGGCCGGCCCGCCCGCAGCAGGGCCCGGCCGTACCGTGTGGCGGCCTCCGACCGGGCGCGGTGCAGAGCCTCGATCGCACCGGTCACCGGCGGGTTCACCGTCACGTCGGCCAGGGGCTCGCCCCGCCACAGCGCGAGCGCGTCGGCCAGCCGGTCCTCCTCGGCGGCCAACCGGACGAACTGCTCCGCGTCGACCTGCGCACCGGTCAGCCGGTACCCGTTCGCGTACCGCTCGATCCCGACGCCCGGACCGACGGAGCCGGCCAGCCAGCGGCGGGTCCGGTGTACCGCCACGAGCACGGCCGAGTCGTCAGCGGCCGACCGGCGGCGCGGCCACGCGGCCTCGGCGAGCGTGGCGACGGACTCGCCCGCCGGGCCGGCGAGCGCGAGCACCCCGATGATCGCCCTGGTCAGCGGTGCGCTCGGCGCGATGAGCCGACCGGCCTGTCGGACGACCACCGGTCCCAGGACGAGAACCGTCGCGGGCTCGGCCGCGGGAGAACGCACTAGCTCGCCGGCCATTGCACAATTCTGGTGAACATCGCATCCCTTCGATGTGGGCCGTCGGGCACCGGTCCACGTCACTGCGAACGTATCTACCATCGCCGAAACCGGCCCGGAACACATTTGCACGAGGGTTGAATCGTCGGCCCGACCCGCACGAACTCGTCACGCCGAACACGAGACGCTCCCGCACGACCACGCGGAGCGTCCGAGGAGTACGCTCTCCCGGGTGTCGGGCACCGAGCAGCCACAGATCGATACCAGCCGGCCGAGCATCGCGCGCGTCTATGACGTCTTCCTGGGCGGCAAGGACAACTTCGAGGTGGACCGCGCCGTCTACCAGCAGATCGTGCAGATCGCGCCGGAGGCCAGGACCACCGGCCTGCAGTGTCGTGCCTGGTTGATCCGCGTCGTCAGCTTCCTGGCCGGTGCTGCCGGGATCGACCAGTTCCTGGACTGCGGGTCCGGGTTGCCGACCGCCGAGAACACCCACCAGGCCGCGCAGCGGATCAACCCCAAGGCCACGGTGGTCTACGTCGACAACGACCCGTCGGTCGCCGCGCACGGCCGGGCACTGCTGGAGGAGAACGACCGCACCCACTTCGGCGTGGCCGACCTGCGGGAACCCACCACGCTGCTGAACAGCCCCGCGGTCGCCGACAACCT
Organism: Pseudonocardiaceae bacterium; assembly: GCA_035546415.1. GTDB lineage: Bacteria > Actinomycetota > Actinomycetes > Mycobacteriales > Pseudonocardiaceae > DATEPR01. The sequence continues at coordinate 5,161 of DASZXM010000945.1, read as the reverse complement.
GGACTTCGACCGGCCGGTCGCCCTCATCCAGTGCAACACGCTGCACCACGTGGCGGACGAGGACAAGCCCAGCGAGATCATGGCCGCCTACGTCGACGCCCTGCCCGCGGGCTCCTACGTGGCGATCTGCCATCTGCACGACCCCGCGGACGGGAGCTCGCGCAGCGCGTTGGCCCGCGACGCGCAGGCCCGGTTCATGAGCCTGATGGGCACGTGCCGGTTCCGGACCCGCGAGGAGATCCAGTCGTTCTTCTGCGGCCAGGAACTGATCGAGCCCGGGCTCACCTATCCGTACCTGTGGCGGCCGGACACCCCGCAGGTCGACGAGGCCACCGACGAGGCGCACCTGCTGCTCGGCGGCGTCGCCCGGGTGTCCTGACCAGCAGCGACACCCCGAGAACCAGGACGGCCACGCCGACGAACCGGAGTCCGGTGTCCGCGCCGGACACGAATGCCGTGACGACGTCGGACCCGCGGCCGGGAGTGGTCGCGGCCAGTGCCTGGGCGACGGTGTGCGGGTGGCCGGCGCGGATGTCCGGCGGCAGCGCGGCGGTGAACCGCCCGGTCAACACCGTGCCGACGACGGCGACGCCCAGTGCGCTGCCGAACTCCCGGGTGGTGGCCTGCAACCCGGCGCCGACCCCGGCCATCGCCGGCGGCAGCGAGCCGGCGATGGCGGCGGACAGCGTCGGCAGCGCCAGTGTCACCCCGATCCCCGTCACGACGAGCCAGGCGGCGTAGCCGACGTAGGGCGTGCGCTCGCCCGCGGTGGACAGGCCGAGGAGCCCGCCGCCCACCCAGGCGAAGGCGAGCGCGATCGTCGCGTCCACGCCGATCCGCCGCGTCAGGTGCCCGACGTGCCGGCCGCCCAGGACGATCGGGACGCTCAGCGGGATGATCCCCAGGCCGGTGCCCAGCACGCTGAACCCCTTGCCGTACTGGAGGAACGACGCGTTGACGTAGAACAGCGCGAACATGCCGAAGAAGACCGCCGCCATGCCGAGGCAGGCACGGCGCAGCGTCGGGACGCGGAACAGCCTGGGGTCCAGCAGCGGCTGCTCGGCCCGCAGCGCCACGACCGTCCACACCGTGAACAGCACGGCGGCACTGGCGAACCCGCCGATGACGACGGGGCTGCTCCAGCCGGCCTCCGGCCCGTGCACGATGCCCAGCAGCAGCGCGACCGACGCGCCGGTGAGCAGGACGGCGCCCAGTGGGTCCACGCGGCGGTCGTGCCGCGCCGACACCGGCGCCACCCGGCCCACCACGGCGGCCAGCACCAGCGTGACCGGCACGGCGGCGGCGAACAGCCACCGCCACGAGCCGCCGGCCAGGATCGCGCCGCCGCCGACGTTGCCCACGGCGCCGCCGATCCCGGTCATCGACGCCCACACCGCGATCGTCGCCGGGCGGCGGGTGGCGGGGACGGCGTGCACCAGGACGGCCAGCGTGTTGGGCAGCACGGCTGCCGCACCGACACCGGTCACCACCCGGCCGGCCAGCAGTACGGTCACGCCCGGCGCTGCCGCCGACACGGCCGTGCCCGCCGCGAACAGCACCAGCCCGGCCAGCAGGATTCCCTTGCGCCCGAACCGGTCCCCCGCCGCCCCACCGGGAATCACCAGGCAGGCGAAGCAGATCACGTAGGTGTCGACGATCCAGACCAGCGCCGACGCGGACGGGTGCAGTGCGCTCCCGGCGAGCAGCGGCACCGCGAGGTTGACGGCGGCGACCATGCCGACGACGAGCACCACGCAGGCGCACATCGCCGGGAGCAGGCCGCGCCGGGTGGGTGTGGGATCGGTGACCAGGACGTCGAGTGGCATGTCGACGACGCTAGGGACGACCGGGATGTGCACGCCACGCAACTTCAGCAATTGAATTGTGCGTACGATGCAACAATGGCCGACCAGCTGGACCTGAACCTGCTGCGGGTGTTCGACGCACTGCTCCAGGAGGGCAGCGTCACGGCCGCCGCCGAACGCCTGCACCTGTCCATCCCGGCGACCAGCCGGGCGCTGGGCCGGCTGCGGCGGGCGATGGACGACCCGATCCTGGTGCGGGCCGGTCGCGGGCTGGCGCCGACCCCGTTCGCGCTGCGCACGGCGCCCCGGGTGCGGTCGCTGCTGGACGAGGCGTCGGCCCTGGTCAACGCGGACCGCGCGCTCGCGATCGGCGAACTGGAGCGCACGTTCACGATCCGCATCAACGACGGCGTGGCCGCCACCTCCGTGACGGCCGCGGTCGACGCGACGGCCGCGGTCGCCCCGGGCGTGGTCCTGCGTTTCGTGCCGGAGGGCAGCGAGAGCGCGGACGCGCTCCGCGACGGTTCGGTCGACCTGGACATCGGTGTCGACGACGACACGGCCCCGGACATCCGCACGGCGCCGCTGTACCGGGAGCGACTGGTCGGCATCGTCCGCGCCGACAGCCCGCTGGGCCGCCGCCCGACTCTGCGGCAACTGTGCCAGCACCCGCACGTGTCGGCGTCCCGCCGCGGCCGCGCCCGCGGCCCGCTCGACGACGCGCTGGCGGCGGCCGGACTGCACCGCCGGGTCGCCGCCGTGGTTCCCACGTCCGCGGTCGCGGTGCTCCTGGTCGCATCCAGCCACTACGTCGGTCTGGTCCCACAGCGCCTCGCCGAACAGTACGGCCGGTCCCTGGACATCCGCTGGTTCCCGATCCCCGCCGCCCTGCCGCCCATCCAGATCCGGCTCCTCTGGCACGCGCGGCTGGACGCCGACCCCGCACAACGCTGGCTGCGTACCACGCTCCGTGACGCGCTGGCGACCGACCGCTAGGGTCACCGGCATGGCGAGGAACCAGCCGGCGCTCCTGGTCGCACTGGCCGTGGACAACTTCGGCTCCGGGCTGTTCCTGCCGTTGGGTCTGGTCTACGTCACGCAAGTCGTCGGCCTGCCGCTGGCCGTCGCGGGCACCGCGGTGGCGCTCGGCACGGCCGTCGGCGTGGTGATCCCGCCGTTCGCCGGCCACCTGGTGGACCGGATCGGCCCCCGACCGGTCGTCATCACGGCCCAACTCTTGCAGGCCCTGGGCGCGCTGGCGTACCTCGTCGCCCGTGACGAGATCATGGTCGCGCTGGCGGCGATCCTGCTGTCCGCCGGCCAACAGCTGTTCTACAGCTCGTTCGTCGCGCTCGCCTCCGACGTCACCGGTGCGGGGCCGAAGGAGAAGCCGCTCATCCTGATCAACATGGTGCGCTCCGGCGCGTTCGGGCTGGGCTCGTTGACGTTCGCCGCGCTGCTGACCGTCGCCGGGACGGCGAGCTACCGGGTGGCCATCACGGCGGACCTGGCCAGTTTCGTGGTCTGCGCGGTGCTGCTCGCCGCGTTGGTCCACCCGCCCCGGGTGACGCGGGCCAGACCGGCCGCGCGGCGGGCGATCCGCGGTGTCCTGGCCGACCGCACGTTCCTGGCCGTCATGGGGGCGAACGCGCTGTTGGCCCTGTCGCTGGACTTCTTCCTCTCCGGCGTCCCGGTGTACGTGCTGGACGAGCTGCACGGCGCGCCGTGGCTGCCCGGCGTCATGCTGGCGGTGTCCACGGCGATGCTCAGCTTCGGCGGCACCATCGCGCTGCGCCTCACCCGCCGGCTGTCCCGCACCACGTCGATCACCATCGGCGCGGGCCTGCGGTTCGCCTGGTGCGCGGTCAGTCTCGCCGCCGTGATGCTGCCGGGCGACCTGCGGACCGTCGCCCTGCTGGTCGGCACGGTGGTGTCGGCGACCGGTTCGCTGGTCGCCGGCGGGCGTGCGATGGCGATCGTCCTGGACGTCGCACCGACCGAGAGCCGCGGCCAGTACCTGGCCCTGTTCCAGTACTCGTTCGCACTGCCGACATTCGTGGCGCCCGCGGTCGTCGGACTGTTCGCGCAGTCGATCTGGCTGCCCTGGCTGGTGGTCGCCGCAGCAGCCGCCGGAGCGGCGGTCGTACTACGGCCGTTGTGGACCAGGCTGCCCGAGCACGTGCTGCGCCCGACGATCAGCCGCTGACCAGGCCGGCGAGTTCGTCGAGGCTGCGCATGAGGTTGTCGGTGGAGTCGTCGCGCACCGGGAACAGGCAGCGGTCCACGCCGGCGTCGGCGAGCTGGTCGACCAACGCGCGATCGTAGGGGACGCCGAACAGGGTGACCGGAATGCGCTCCCGGCCGGCGTCGGCGGCGCGCCGCCGCAGGGTGGACACGCGGTCGTGCAGTTCGGCCACGCTGGCCAGCGGCCCCGCCTGCGGCAGCCAACCGTCCCCAAACGCGAGCACCCGGTCCTCCGCGCCCGGCCCGTTGCCGCCGACCAGCACCGGCGGACCAGGCCGCCGCACCGGCTTCGGCCACGACCACACCGGCGCGAAGTCGACGTACTCACCGTGGTACTCGGCTTCGTCGTCCGCCCAGATCGCCCGGATCGCGCGCACGTGGTCGATCATCCGCGCGGTCCTGGTGCGCGGGTCCACGCCGTGGTTGGCCAACTCGGCGTGGTTCCACCCGGGCCCGACGCCGAACTCGAACCGCCCGCCGGCGATCCGGTCCACACTGGCCACGGCCTTCGCCACGGTGAACGGGTCCCGCTGCGGCACCAGACACACGGCCGTACCCAGGCGAATCGTGCTGGTCACGGCGGCCACGGCAGCCAACGCGACGAACGGGTCGTAGGTGTCCCGGTAGCCGGCCACCGACCGACCGTCCGCGCGCACACTGGCCACCGGAATGTGCGTGTGCTCCGCGTAGAAGAGCGCGTCGAACCCGCGCTCCTCGACAGCACGCCCGACATCGGCGGCGTTGGTCGCCGAACCGTTGAACACGGCAACACCCAGATCCATACCCGCATCATGACAGCCCGGTCGAATGCAATTCGCCGAGCACGGATCCGGCACGTCGCTCAAGCGGCGAGCGCCGCTGCCAACTCCCGCCGGTGCCCCACAACCCAGTCGTGCGCGGCACGGACCGATCGAGCCGCGCCCGAGTCCCGCAGCCTCACCATCGCCGCGTCACCGGCGGCCGCCGCCGTCTCGATGCCGCGCCAGCAGCGGTCCTGCCACCACAGGATGGTGTCGACGACCGCGCTGCGGTCGGTCAGTCCGTAGGCGTCGCACATCAGGCGCAGGTCATGCGCCGTCGCCGGCACGTCGTCGACCGCCGGGCCGAGGTCC
>DASZXM010000944.1:0-9140 GCA_035546415.1 Pseudonocardiaceae bacterium | reverse complement strand
ACCGTCGTGGGTGCCGATCCGGAGAGTTCGCGGTACGGCGGCGGTGACGGCAGCCCGTACTTCGTGGAGAGCATCGGCCACTTCGTGCACCCCGAGACAGTCTGCGACCTGTGGCCGGAGTCGTTCGACACGGCCGTCGTGGACCGGTTCGAACGCATTCCGGACCGGGAGTCGCTGCTGACGGCGCGCCGGCTGGGCCGGGAGGAGGGCCTGCTGGCGGGGGCGTCGTCCGGCACGGCGATCGCGGCGGCCCTGCGCGTGGCGCGCGATCTCACGGCCAACGACCTGGTCGTCGTGCTCCTGCCGGACTCGGGCCGGTCGTACCTGTCGAAGAGCCTCAGCGACGACTGGCTGCGCCAGTGGGGTTTCCTGGAGGAGCCCGGCACCGAACCACTGGTGCGGGACGTGCTGGATCGACCCGGGCAGCTGGTCACGGTGGCGACCGACTGCACGGCCGGCGGTGCACTGGAGCGGTTGGCCGGCGTGGACGGCGCCGTCCCCGTGGTGCAGGCGCGGGACGGTCGCCGCTACGGCGTCAGCGCGAGCGAGATCGTCGGTTCGGTGTCGGCGCGCGGCCTGCGCGCGGTGATCGCGGGCGGCCGAGGTGGTTGCCCGGTGACCGAGGTGCTGGAGGAGCCGCTGCCGACGGTCGGCGTCGGACAGCCGGTCACGGCGGCCCTGGCCGCGTTCGGCGGGCGGGACGCCGCCATCGCCCTGATCGACGGCCGGGCGCGCGCCATCGTCACGCGCACCGAACTGGAGCGGGTGACCACGGCGCCGACATCGGTGATCACGGTTTCGTAATGTGTGTCGAGCGTCCTCGGGACCGGGCTTTCGATAGCGTCGGGCCAGCCGGCCGGTGCCGGTCGGAACGAGGGGACGAGCTCGATGCTGGCGGTCGTACTGGTGTTGCTGTCGGCCGCCTTCGGTGCGCTGGCACTGGGGTTGCTGCGTAAGGCAACCCAGGGCGAGGCGGCGGCGTTCTCGGTGGCGTCGCTGTGGTCTCTGGTGCGCCATCGGCCGGTGTGGGCGGCCGGCATCGCGGCGATGGTGGTCGAGTTCGGGTTGCAGGTGCTCGCGTTGGCCTGCGGTCCGATCGCCGCGGTGCAACTGCTGGTCGTGATGGAACTGCCGTTCTGCCTCGTCCTGTCCCGGTTGGTGTTGGGTGGCCGGCTCGCCGCCCGGGAGTGGTCGGCCATCACGGCGATGACGTGCGGAGTGTTCGTGCTGCTGGTGAGCCTGTCGCCGCACGGCGGACGGTCCGGGTCACTCGCGCCGATTACCTGGTTGTTCGCGCTCGTCGTGACCGTGGGGGCGATCGGCGCGATTCTCGTGGCCGGCCGGTGGACCGGCCCGGTGGCGAGGACCGCGCTCGCCGGGATCGCCGCCGGCACGACCGCCGGGCTGGTGGCCGTGCTGATCAAGCCGGTCACCGCCGGCGCCGCCCGCGGGCCGGGTGCGGTGCTCACCATGTGGCAGACGTGGGCCGCGCTGGTCGTCGCGGCAGCCGCGTTCCTGCTGTTGCAGAACGCCGTGCGGGCCGGTCGGCTGGTCGCGTCCCAACCGGGCATCACGCTGGCCAACCCGCTGCTGGCCGCCGGCTGGGGCGTCGTCGTCTTTCATGAGCAGGTGCGCACCGGGTGGTGGCTGGTCGGAGCCGGCCTGGGTGCGGTGCTGCTCGTCGGCGGTGCGGTGCTGCTGTCGGGTTCACCGCTGCTGGCCGGACGCCGCGAAGCTCCCGAGCCGCCCGCCGGCACTCCGGTGCTGGTCGCCGCTCACTGAACCGGTCGGCGTCCGTCCGATCCGGTGCGTGTCGCGTTCAGAGTCGACATCCACGATGCTGGCGCCGTCGGCGGCGCGTTCGACCGCTTCGCAGCCGGCGTGGGCACCGCTCTCGGCGGCATCCTGGTACACCTCCGGTTTTGCCGCAGTACGCAGGCGCGGCCGGGCTCGGCGTCATGATCACGACGATGCGGGACGGGAGTGCGCTGTGACCGTCCCGGGTGGATTGCTGGACAAGCCCGACGGGACGGTTCGGCTCGGCTACTGGGGGCACGTGCCCGCCGGCAGTGCCGGCGGGCACGTGATCGTGGTTCCCAACCTCAGTGCGCGACCTGGGCGCTCGGCTCCGGGACGGTGGTGTGGTCGGCCCGTTTGCGCAGGGTCAGCATGAGGAAGCCGGCCAGCAGGAGCGCGACGGCCAGTACCACCGAGGTGGACAGGAAGCTGCCACCGCTGATGTCCTGCAGGTAGCCACCGAGATACGGCCCCAGGAAGCCGCCGAGGTTGCCCAGCGCGTTGATCAGTCCCATCGCGCCACCCGCCAGCGCGACCGGCGTCACGCGGGAGGCACTGGCCCAGAACGGCCCGTCATACGCCAGCGCACCGGCCATCGCCAGGCTCACCAGGAGGATCGACACCGCGGCGTAGTTGCCGAGGGCGACCGACGCGACCAGTGTCACCGCCGCGATGGCCATCGCCACCATGACGTGGAACGAGTAGCGGCCGGTGCGGTCGGCGGACCGCGCGTTGAACCACAGGCCGACGATCGCGAACAGATAGGGAATGGCGGTGATCAGGCCGACCAGCGTGCTGGACCCGCCGGTGGTGTCCTTCACCAGGTGCGGCAGCCAGAGGTTGAGGCCGTAGAACCCGATCTGGATGAGGAAGTACACCCCGACGAGTCGCCAGACCACATTGCTGCGGAACACCGCGCCGTACCCGGAGAACTCCGGGGCGTCGGCGTTCTCCCGGGCCAGCGAGGTCTCGATGTAGTCGCGCTCCTCCGCACTCAGCCACCGCGCCTCGGACGGCCGGTCGGACACCAGCAGCCACCACAGCGGCGCGGCGATCACGAACGGGAACGCACCTTCGACGAAGAACAGCGTTCGCCAGTCGGCCATGCTCAGGATCCAACCCGACAGGGGAGCGGTGATGATCGAGGAGATCGCGATGTTCATCATCCACACGCCATAGGCCCGCGCACGTTCCCGCGCCGGGAACCAGTGGCTGATCATCACCAGGATGGCCGGCCAGATGCCGCCTTCGGCGACGCCGAGCAGGAACCGCACGACCAACAGTTCGGGGAAGTTCTGCACGACACCGCCCAGTATCGCGAACACGCCCCACACCAGCACCATGATCCCGACGAACTTCTTGGCGCTCCAGCGTTCCGCGAGATGGCCACCTGGAATCTGCAGGAACAGGTAACCGATGAAGAAGATTCCGCCGGCCAGGCCCTGCTGCGTCTTGTCGATGTGCAGGTCGTTGCCCAACCCGGTGAACGCGAAGCCGATGTTGGTCCGGTCCATGAACGAGATGATGTAGACGATGATCGCGACCGGGATCAGACGACTCCAGCGTTTCGCGCCGGCGGGTGCGGCAAGTACTTCGTTGTCTGCCATCTTCCATCCTTTCCGGAGCCCCAAGGGCTGCGTGTCGTGGAAGCCGCGGTTCGGCCGGGTGTCCGGCCACCCCTCGTGATGCCGGGGTACCCCCACCTTGGCCTACGTAGCCGTGATCCGTGAAGCCCCTGCTGACCTGTGCGCGCCGGGCCGACATCGGCGCGTTGCTAGGGTCCTTACCGTGAAATGCCGATGGTGTGCGGGCACGTGGGTGTCTGAGGGACAGCGGTGACGGCGGAAACGCCTGCCGGCGGCGGTTTCCGGGTCCGCCCGGACGAGGTGCCGGGCCTGTTGCGGCAGTGGGAGGACGCCCTGGCACGGGCGATCGGCCAGCGCGACCGCATCGACACGATCCGGGGTGCGACGAGGCCGTCCGACGACCCGGCCAGCACATTGTCGAATGCCGCGATCCGGGCTACCGGCGAGAAGCTGTGGCGGCAGAACGAGGCGAACATCGCCTACGCGCGCGACTGGGTCGCGCGGCTGCGGGACGCCCAGCGTGATTACCAGCAGGTCGAGCATGCCAACGCGGATTTGTTCCGGCACGCGGAAAACGGGTCGAGGGGACGTCGCTGATGGACGTACTCTCCGGGCAGGACATCCACCGAACGCTCACACGGTCCGCGGGCAGCCGATCATGGCAGGACGCGCGGACGGCCGCCCGGGAACTCGCCGACGACCTCGCCGACCAGGCTGCCACGATGAACCGGCTGCTCACCGGGATGGAGTCGACGTGGTCGGGCGCCGCGTCGGACGTGGCCCGGCAGGGTGGGCAGCGCCTGGCCGCCGAGGTCGCCACGGCGGCCGACGCGCTCGACGTGACCCAGGACGTGCTGGACCGACAGGTGAACTCGTGGCACGCGGCGGTGCACGGCGTGGTGCCGGTGCCGGACCCGCCCACCCCGGCGAATCCGGTCCAGGGCCTGGCCGACGGCGATCCGACACACCACCAGCGTTGGCAGCGTGTCCTGGACGCGGCTCGCAACAACGTGACCGTGTACCAGAACTACCAGGCGGCGAGCGCCGAGTACCGCGCGCTGCTGCCCGTCGACTACGGCGATCAACCGGGTCGACTGGGTGCCGGCGGTGCGTCGACCACGGCCGGCGGTGCGCCGCGGGGAAGTTGGGCGCCCGAGCCGATGCCCGAGGACGAACGTCCCGGGCCGCTGCCCGAAGGCGTGCACGGCACTGTCACGTCGGACATTCCGGCCACCATCGGTGGCGCCGGCCGCGGTCGGCGCGGTGGCGGCCGTGCGGCGGGGCGGCGTACCGCGGCCGTTCCGGCGATCCGTGGCGCGCGCGTTGCCCGTCGCGCGAGCGGACACCAGGCGACCGAGCCGCCGACGGACGCCGCCGGCTACCTGGAACCCGGCACCCCGGGACCGTTCGGGATCGACGACGGCTCGGCCCCACCGGTGATCGGCGGATGATCACCACCGACCGCGCACCGGGATAGGAGACGTTCGTGCTGGAACGGCCGGTCACGATGAGGGCCGACCACCTGGCCACCGCGCTGCGGCGGGCCGGGCTGGGGGAGCCACATGCGACGCTGTCGCTGCCCGCGGTGTGGCGTGACGCGGAGGCGGAACGGGTCGCCGACGACGCCGCGTGGCAGGCGTGCGTCCGGCTGGGGCTGACCGACGGGCAATGCTTGCGGCACAACGTGATGGCGACGCTGGAGGTGCTGACGGCGCCACTGGTCGAGTTCGCCGGCTGGTTCACCACACGCGGCCAGCACTCGGCGGCTCTGGCGGCGGCGATCGGTGCGGAGGCGGTGCTCGCCGTGCGTCGCGGCGAGCAGGTGTCGTTGCGCACCGTCGAGGCCGGACGTGTCGCGGACTCGCTCGTCGGTCGGATGCCGTGGGCGCAGCCCGGCGTCGGCAGGCCGACCGCGGTGCACCTGGCCAGGATGCGTGCCGAACTCGGTGTGCGCCACGACGTCGACGGCCTCACCCACCCGACCGTTGTCGAGTTCGACCAGGACATCGCGCTGCTGGCCCGGCTGACCGGCCCGGACGTGCCCGGCTTCGGGGAACTGCACGTCGCGACACGGGAGCCGCACAGCCGCCGCCGGCACGCTGCACCACACCCGATCCGCTACGTCGATTCCGCCACGGGCCGATGGCTGGTGGAGACCGCGCCGGGCGGCGACGAGGACTGGCTCAGCGTGCGTCCGGCCGACCGCCAGGCGATGATCGACGCCCTGCGCCGCGCCCACGACGCGCTGGCGCGTGCCTGACCGTCACTTCAGGGCGTTCGCGGCGAGTCGCAGATCCGTGAAGGCCCGGTCGAGGTGGGCGTGCAGATCCTCCGTGCGGTCGGCTCCCCAGCGGCGGATCGCGATCGAGTACGTGTCCATGCCGACCTGCGCGCACAACGCGGCGAGCTGCTCGGCGACGCCACGGGCGCGGAGGGCTTCGGTGAGCGCGCCGACCAGGGCCGTCGTCTTGGCGAGTGCCCGCTCCTGCAGTGCCGGCGTCGCCATGATGACCGGATGGCGCCGCACGGTGACCGGGAGGTTGTGCTCGATCAGCGGCACGGCCTCATGGAACGCGGCCCGCAGGGTGGGCAACGGCTTGGTGCCGGCGGGCACCGCGGCGACCGCGGTGGTCAGCAGGTCGCGCAGCTGCGCCTCGCCGTCGAAGAAGACCTCCCGCTTGTCGACGAAGTGGCGGAAGAAGGTGCGCTCGGTGACGCCGGCGCGGGCGGCGATGTCGCCGGCCGTTGTCCTGTCGTAGCCGCGCTCCAGATACAGGTCCAGCGCGGCCTCCTGGAGTCGTAGCCGCACGTCATCGGAGTTCCGTGGCACGGCCCCACCCTAGCAGGAGGGGCAGTGACTGACACATGTTTGTGTCAGTTACTGTCGCGCTGTAGTGTCAGTAACTGACGATAAGATGCGTCAGCGACTGACGGAATGAGGAGATCGCGGATGACCGATCACGATGCCGCGACACCAACCATGCGCGCGGTGCGCTTCCACGAGTACGGCGAACCCGCCGACGTCCTGCGCCTGGAGACCGTGCCCGTGCCCGAGCCGGGACCCGGCCGCATCCGCGTCACCGTGCACGCGTGCGGACTCGCCCCGGCGGACTGGGCTCTGTGCCGCGGCCTGTTCGCCGGACAGTTGCCCCGAGGTATCGGGTGCGACGTCTCGGGCACCGTCGAGGCCGTCGGCGACGGGGTCACGGACGTCGCAGTCGGCGACCTCGTGTTCGGCACCGCCGACTTCGCCAACCAGCCCAGCGCGGGCGCCGCGGACCGCGCCGTCATGGACCACTGGTTCGCCGTCCCCGAAGGACTGGACCTCGTCCACGCCGCCGCCCTGCCGATGGCGCTCAGCACCGCCGCATGGCACCTCGCCCGGCTCGGTCTGTCCGCGGACCACACGATCCTGGTCAGCGGCGCCGGAACCACCATTGGCTACGCGGCCGTGCAGATCGCCCTCACCCGCGGAGCGCGTGTGATCGCCACCGCCGGGGACACCTACGCCGGGCAACTGCGCGCCCTCGGCGCCACGGTCACCGGTTACGGCAGCGGCCTGCCCGAGCGGGTCAAGGCCATCAGCGGCCGTCCGGTCGACGTCGTCTTCGACACCGCGCCGCCGAGCGGTGCGCTGCCCGACCTCGTCCGGATCGCCGGCGGCGACCCGCGGCGCGTCCTGACCTGCTCCGACCCCGCGGCACACGAACTGGGCGTACGCGACAGCTTCCACGAGGATCCGGGGACGCGGACGGATGACGAGCGCTTCGGCGTCGTCCCGGAATTCGCGCGGCGGGCCGCCGAAGGCACGTTCACCGTGCCCGTCGCCGGAACCTTCGCGCTCGACGAGTGGCGCACCGCCGTGGAGATCAGCCTCACCGGTCACGCCCGCGGCAAGCTCGTGCTCCTGCCCGCGACGACGGCCGGGACGGGCACCTGCTAGCGTGTGGTCGAACCGTGACACCGGCCGAGGAGGTGGGACCCATGAACGCTGTATCGACGTGGGTGCTCTTCCCTCCGGTCACGGTCGGCGACTGACGTAGGTGTCGCCGGGAGCGCCTGACCACACGGCACTCCCGAAAGGCGAACCTGATGGATCATGATGTTGCTCTGGTTCTCGGTGGCGGCGGAGCCGCCGGCCAGGCGTGGCAGATCGGCGTCATCGCGGGTCTGGCCGAGGCCGGTCTCGATCTCACCGAGGCCGCCGACCTGGTGATCGGCACCTCGTCCGGTTCCACCACGGCGGCGTACGTGCGCAGCGGCATACCAGCGGCCGACGTGCTGGCCTCGGTACTGTCCTCACCGGCGCCACCGGTCGGACAGCGCCCGAAGCAATCGGTGTCCCCGGCGATGAACATGGTGTTCGAGCGGATGCGGGCCATCGGCGCGGCCGCCACGTCGGCGGCCGATCTGCGGCGTGCGATGGGCGCGTTCGGATTGGCGAGCGACGCCGCACTCGGGCCTGGGGCGTCGGGGCAGCGGCGGGCGGTCGTCGCCGCCCGGTTGCCGCGCTCGGAATGGCCGCACCGGCCGATGATCGTGGTGGCCGTCAACGCGCACACCGGCGAGGTGGCGGCGTTCGACCGCGATTCCGGCGTCGACCTGGTGGACGCGGTCACGGCGAGCACGGCGCTACCGGGTATGGCGCCGACGCACAGCATCAACGGCACCCACTACGTCAACGGTGGTGTGCGCTCCGCCGAGAATGCCGACCTGGCATCGGGTTACGCGAACGTCGTGGTGCTCTCGCCGTTCGGCGGACGGACCGGGCCGCTGCCGGAAGGTCAGTTCGAGGGTCTGCGCCGAGAAGCGGCATGGGGTACGGACCTGCCAAGCCAGGTGGCAGCCCTGCGCGGGCAGGGCAGCCGGGTCGAGGTGATCACGCCGGACGCCGATTCCGTGGCCGCGATGGGCACCGACCAGACGGATGTGGCGACCCGCATCCCGGCTGCCCGCGCCGGTTACGTCCAGGGCAAGCGGGAAGCGGCCCGCGTGACGTTCCGCTGACGATCTGACGTGCGCTGTCGCGGTGGCTGGTCCGGCCGCCGCGACAGCGGCCGGTCGGCATTGCGCCACTTGGTGGAAGACTGTCCATGATCGTCGCAATACGGTTTGTTTCTCACCGCAAATGGTGGCCGTCGGGGAGGCTTGCGACATGACATCCACGTTCGGTTCGGTTCGGCGCCGGTACCCGGTCCTCGGCCTGGTGATCGGGGCGCTGCTCGCCGGCTCTGCAGTACCGGCGTCGGCGTCGGCGAGCACCCAACTGCCCGGACTCGACGTCGGCAGCTACGAGGGCGACGTGGACTGGACCACCGTGGTGGCCGACGGCGCGACGTTCGCCTACGTCCAGGCGACGCAGGGCACCACCAGCACCAATCCGTACTTCGCCCAGCAGTACAACGGTGCCCGCGATGCCGGCCTCGTCCGCGGGGCCTACGACGCCGCGTACCCGAGCGGTTCGAGCGGTGCGAGCCAGGCCGACTACTTCATCGCGCACGGCGGCGCGTGGTCGGCGGACGGCCACACCCTGCCCGGTGCCGTCGACATCGAGTGGAATCCGTACGGCGCCACGTGTTACGGCCTCAGTCGCAGCTCGATGGCCGCGTGGATCCAGTCCTTCGCCGACGAGTACCAGGCCCAGGAGGGCGTCCTCCCCGTCATCGCGACGGCCACGAGTTGGTGGGACGAATGCGTCGGCAGTGCGGGAGAACTGGCCGCCGACCCGCTGTGGATCGAGAGCGGCGGCACCACGGC
>DASZXM010000943.1:0-2391 GCA_035546415.1 Pseudonocardiaceae bacterium | reverse complement strand
ACAGCGCGGGCAGCGCGCCGAGCGGGCCGGTCACGAGTGCACCGACGGGATGTGCCGGGTGCCGACGCGGCGGCGGAACACCCAGTACGTCCAGCCCTGGTAGACCAGCACGGCGGGCGCGCCGAAACCGGCGACCCACGTCCTCACGGTGAGCGTGTAGTCGGCGGAGGCGGCACCGTGCACGGTCAGCGAGTTGGCGTGGTCGACCGTGGAGGGCAGCACGTCCGGGTAGAGCGCGCCGAACAGCGTGACACCCAGCGCGACGACGGTGGCGGCGAGCAGCGCGAACGCCTGGCCGTCCCGGTCGGCGGCCAGCCGCCGCACCGCGCCCAGCGCGGCGAGCACGGCCACCGCCAGCGGCACCCACGTCCAGCCGTGCCCCTGGGTCAGCTGCACGACCAGCAGCAGCGCGACGACCGGCACCAGGGCGACCGGTGCGATCCGCAGCGCCAGCCGCCGGGCCCGCTCGCGGATCTCGCCCTCGGTCTTCAGCGCCAGGAACGCCGATCCGTGCAGCAGCGCGAACCCGGCGACGGCCAGGCCGCCCAGCAGCACCTCGGGTCGGAACACCGCGCCCAGCGAGCCGACCCGGTCGCCCGCGCGGTCCAGCGGCAGGCCGAGCACGGTCGTGGCCAGCACGGTCCCGACGGCCAGCGTCGCCACCCAGGACGACGTGGTGATCACCCGGTCCCACGCGCGATGCCACCGCGCGGAGTCGTGCTGGTGCCGGAACTCGAACGAGACGCCCCGGCCGATCAGGGCGAGCACCAGGACCAGCAGCGGCAGGTACGCGCCGCTGAACAGCCCGGCGTACCAGGCGGGGAACGCGGCGAACGTGGCGCCGCCCGCGACGACCAGCCACACCTCGTTGCCGTCCCACACCGGCCCGATCGTGTTGATCATGACGCGGCGTTCGGTCTCGTCGCGGCCCAGCACCGGCAGCAGCATGCCGACGCCGAAGTCGAAGCCTTCCAGGAACAGGTAGCCCAGCCAGAACAGGGCGACCACGCAGAACCAGAACGTCGGCAGGTCCATGTCTCGGTCCTCAGTAGGCGAACGACAGCACGTCGTCGGACTTGGTGTCGGACTTGGTGTCGGGCTCGTCGTCGGGCAGCACGGCCGTCACACCGCCGCGGACGTACCGGACCATCAGGAAGATCGTGATCACGGCGAGCACCGCGTACACGGCGGTCAGCGAGATGACCGAGGTCAACGCCTCCCCCGTCGTGACGCCCGGCGACACGGCCTCGGCGGTGTACAGCCACACGCCGTCCACACCGGTCGGGTTCGGGGCGACGACGAACGGCTGCCGGCCCATCTCGGTGAAGATCCACCCGAAGCTGTTGGCCAGGTACGGCGTGGCGATCGCGAGCAGCGCGGCCCGATGGAACCACTTCCCCTTCGGGAACCTGCCCCGCCGGGTCAGCCACAGCGCGCCGACGGCGGCCAGGACGGCGAGCCCGCCGAACCCGATCATCAGCCGGAAGCCCCAGTACGTCACGGGCAGGTCGGGCACGTAGTCGACCGGCTTGCCGGCCAGCGCACCCAGCGCCGGGTCGTTCGGGTAGTTCGTGCCGTACTCGGCCTGGTACCTGGGCACCAGGTCCTGCACGCCCTCCACCTTCGAGGTGAAGTCGCCGGTGGCCAGGAACGACAGGATGTACGGGATGTCCAGGCTCTTCACGCTCTCGCAGTTCGGCCGCGCCACGTCGCCGTAGGCGAACACGGAGAAACTGGCCGGCTGCTCGGTGTGGCACAGCGCCTCGGCGGCGGCCATCTTCATCGGCTGCTGCTCGAACATCAGCTTGCCCTGCTGGTCACCGCTGATGGCCAACCCGGCGAACGCGACGATCCCGACCCACGCGCCCAGCTTCAGCGACGCCCGCCACACCGGCCGGTGCCGGTCGTCGGCCTTGCTCCTGGCCGTGTGCCACGCCGCGATGCCGACCAGGAACGTGGCGGCGACGGCGAAGCAGCCGGTGATGGTGTGCGGCAGCGCGGCCATCAGCGTCGGGTTGGACAGCACGGCGCCGATCGAGGTCAGCCGGGGCTTCCCGTCCACCAGCGCGACGCCGACCGGGTGCTGCATCCACGAGTTCGCGGCCAGGATGAAGTACGCCGACACGGTGCTGGCGAGCGAGAACGCCCACACGCACGCGAGGTGCACCTTCTTCGGCAAGCGGTCCCAGCCGAAGATCCACAAGCCGAGGAAGGTCGACTCGACGAAGAACGCGACCAGGCCCTCCATCGCCAGTGGCGCCCCGAACACGTCGCCGACGAAACGCGAGTACGCGTTCCAGTTCATCCCGAACTGGAACTCCTGGACGAGGCCGGTCGCGACGCCGATCGCGAAGTTGATCAGGAAGATCGTCCCGAAGAACCGCGTCAGGC
>DASZXM010000942.1:0-6247 GCA_035546415.1 Pseudonocardiaceae bacterium | reverse complement strand
ATGTCGGCGTTCGAGCGGTGGGTGCGCGACCATTTGGCAGAGCCGATCCAGGTTTCCGTTGCGGCGGAGGCGATCGGGCTGTCCGAGCGGAGCCTGCAACGGCTGACGTCGACCATCATGGGCATGTCGCCGATCGACTTCGTCAACGAGATCCGCCTGGAGCACGCCACGTTCCTGCTGCGCACGACACGCCTGAGTGTGGACGCCGTCGCCGGCCGGGTCGGCTTCCAGAACGGCAGCACGTTGCGCGGACTGGTCCGCAGGCGCCGTTCGATGACGATCAGCCAGCTGCGCAAGCCCAGCTGAGCACCGGCGGCCGGACGGGTGGCGACGTCACGGCTCGATCATCGAGAGCCCGTTGCCGCCCAGGGGAACGATCGTCCGGCCGCGATCGCGGGCCGCCGCGTCCCACGCAGCCGACTCCCGCGCCGACAGATGCGTGCGGATCAACCAGATCCGGGCGCCCGGGTGGGACCCAGCCGCCGTGAGCGCCTGGTCCACAGCGGACGCCGTGCCCCGCTCGTCGCGGTCCGGGGCCACCACGATCCTGGGCTGGTCCGGGAAATACGGCTCGTAGCCCTGCAACAGCGCGGTGCTGGGCCGGCGTGCCGGCGTGCCGACCGGCCAGTAGTACGCGAAGGCCAGGCTGGTGTTCATGCTGACCACGATCACGTCGTCCGGCGCGGCGCCGGTGAGGACCTCGTCGATCTGGTCGCGGACGTCCTCGCCCGGGATGAGCCGTGAGTCGATGCTCGACCATGCCTGCGTGACGAACGCGGCCAGCGCCACGACGGCCAGTGCGGCGGCGAGCCTGCCGCGCAGGAACGGCCGCAGCAGTGCGCACCCGCCCGCGACACCGATACCGGCCACCGCGACGGCGAGCGTGATCAGGAACGTCGATGTGCGCACGTCGAGGAACGGGTACTTGCGCAGCCCGGACACGGCGAGCATGACCGGCCAGACGAGCACCACGGTGACGGCCGTGGCCGGGCGACCGAGGCGGACGATCGTGACGACGCCGGCCAGGAACAGCACACCCGCCAGCCAGACCGGCCCGAGACCGAACGCGGAGCGCGCCTCGTCGAACCGGTCGGCGAGGAACCGCAGCATCGCGTGCCCGCCCTGGCGCAGCGGCAGGAAGTACGCGTTCCAGTAGGACGTGAGCCCGGAGACGACCGCCCGCGCGTCGAAGACCAGGTACACGACGGCCATCAGCACACCGGACACGGCGGCCGTCACGGCGACCTCGGCCAACCGCCGCCACGCCCGCCGGACCAGCTGGACCAGACCCACCGACAGGAACGCCGCCGCGCCGACGAACGCGACCGTGTGACTGACCAGCATCCCGGCCCACCCGGTGCACGACAGGCAGGTCAGCGACCAGCGCGACCAGGTCCGTTCCAGTCGGGACGTCGCCGCGACGGCCAGCAGGGCCATGGCCGCGTCGGCCGTGTACTGCTTCAGGTCGTCCCGCATCAGCATCGCCGGCACGAGCAGCACGGCGGCAGCGGCGAGGACACCACCGACGACGGCCGTGTCCCGGCGCGGCCAGTCCAGCCGCCTGCCGAACCAGTAGGCGACCAGCACGGCCAGCGCGGCGAACGCCAGCGGCAGCACCCGGCCGGTCTGCTGCTGCGACACGCTCACCAGCCGCAACAGCAGCGACCAGCCGATCGGCGTGCTGGACGTCGTGTCGACCAACTGGGACAACGGGAACCGCGTGGTGATCGCGACCCACGCCTCGTCCGTCCAGTACTGTTGGCTGAACACGTACGGCAGGTCGTGCACCGCCAGCACCAGCACGGCGAGCGCCAGTGCGAGCCCGTGTTCCCACGTCAGCCGGCCCGGGGCCGGCGCGGACGGTGCCGGTGGTGGAGCGCCGGCGTCGTCGCCGACCGCGACGGTCTCCTCGTCAGGCATGGTGCGCGACGGTGCTCAGGCGGCGCGCCGGGGTGCGAACCGCTCGCGGAGCAGGATCCACAGCGCTTCGACGCCGTCGCGCCAGGTGAGCTTCTTGCCCGCTTCCCGGGTGCGTGCCTTGTAGGTGATCGGGACCTCGTAGGGCCGGATGCCCCTGCGCAGCAGCTTGCCGGTGATCTCGGCCTCCATGCCGAAACCGGCTTCCCGGATGTCCATCTGCCGGTACAGCCGGGTCGGCACCAGCTTGAAGCACGTCTCCAGGTCGCTGATGTAGCAGTTGAACAACACGTTCGCCGCCGTGGTGACGGCCCGGTTGCCGAGCACGTAGAGGTACGAGTACGCGTTGTGGCTGCCGAACGTGCGGGTGCCGTAGACGACCTCCGCCTCCTTGTCCAGCACCGGTTGCAGCAGGCTGGGGATCTCGGCGGGCGAGTACTCCAGATCCGCGTCGCACATGATCACGTAGTCGCCGGTGGCCGCCGCGGCGGCCGTGCGGATCGCGGCGCCCTTGCCCCGGTTCCGCTCGTGCATGTGCACCGAAACCCGCACGTCGTCGGTGAGGCCCGGGTAGAGATCCCGGGTGCCGTCCGTGCTGCCGTCGTCGACGATCACGAGTTCGACATCGCACTGGTACGGAACGTCGAGCACTGCTTTGACGGCCGACGCGAGCGTGGCGCGCTCGTTGTAGACGGGCATCAGAATCGACAGTTTCACGACGCGCAGCCTACGGGCACCGATATGTGTCACCGATCAGCTGTCGGGCGCGGACCGGTCACCGATAGGTTACGACGGCACGATCAGCGCAATGTCCTCGTAGGGAGTCGCCGTGGCCTCGACGTCATCGGTGTCCGCAGTGCGGCAGCCGCAGCGGATTCTCGTCACCGGAGGTGCCGGGTTCATCGGCTCGCACCTGAGCAGGCGGTTGCTGGACGCCGGCCACGACGTCCTCGTCGTGGACAACTTCTACTCCAGCACCCGCCGCAACGTGCTGGACCTGTTGGACCATCCGCACTTCGAACTGATGCGGCACGACGTGACGTTCCCGCTGTACGTCGAGGTGGACCAGATCTACCACCTGGCGTGCCCGGCGTCGCCGGTGTTCTACCAGCGTGACCCGGTCCAGACGACGAAGACGTGCGTGCACGGCTCGATCAACATGCTCGGCCTGGCCAAACGACTCGGGGTGCGCATCCTGCTCGCGTCGACGTCCGAGGTGTACGGCGACCCGGCGGTCCACCCGCAGGAGGAGTCGTACTGGGGCAACGTCAACCCGATCGGCATCCGGTCCTGCTACGACGAGGGCAAGCGGTGTGCGGAAACGCTGTTCTTCGACTACTACCGGCAGCACCGGCTGCCGATCAAGGTGGCCCGGATCTTCAACACGTACGGCCCGTCGATGCTGCCCAACGACGGCCGGGTGGTGTCCAGCTTCATCATGTCGGCGCTGCGTGGCGAGCCGTTGACGGTGTTCGGCGACGGCTCGCAGACCAGGTCGTTCTGCTACGTCGACGACCTGGTGGAGGGCCTGATCCGGCTGATGGACACCGGACCGGACGTGACCGGACCGATCAACCTGGGCAACCCGGGTGAGTTCACCATGCTGGAACTGGCCGCGAAGATCCTGGAACTGACCGGCAGCGCCTCCTCGGTGGAACACCGGCCGCTGCCGGCGGACGACCCGGTGCGCCGCAGACCGGACATCCAGCGGGCACGGGAGGTCCTGGGCTGGGACCCGACGGTCAGCTTGGACGAGGGCCTGGCCAGCACGGTGAAGTACTTCGCGAACCGGGCGGCCTGATACGGACGTCGCGCTGTCCGGGCGCTGTGGGGCGCCGACCGGAGGACCCGCCCGCCAGCGAGCCCTCCGGTCCACTCCGCGCCCCCGGGAGTGGCCATCACGTATCCGCGAACCCTATTCGCCACAAGGCGATCGTTGTTCGCTCGGGGTAAAGTACTGGCCAATGTCTACTGACGTCAACGGCACGCCCGCAGCCGTGGCCACGCCGGGGTCGGCCGCCTGGTGGCGGGACCGCTACCAACAGCGGCTGCGCATGCGCAGCAGGGGCCTCACGATCGACCGGATCTGCGCCGCGGCGTTGGCCATCCTGGACCGTGACGGCCTGACCGAGCTGACGATGCGCAGGCTCGCCGACGAACTGGGCACCGGCCCCGCGTCGCTGTACCGGCACGTGGCCAGCCGCGAGGAGCTGCTGGTCGAGGTCGCCGACCGGGTGCTGGGCGAACTGCCGGCCCCGGACCCGGCGCTGGGTTGGCGGGACGCGCTGGAACAGCTGGCGCACGGCCTGCGAAGAACCCTGCTGGCGCACCGGGCCGTTGTCCTGGTGGTGGCCAACTCACCGCACCTGGGTCCGAACGCGGTGCGCATCCGGGAGCTGTTCTGGTCGGTGATGGACCGGGACGGCTGCGACCCGCACCTGATCGTCCGGACGTATTTCAGCATCGTGCACTTCGTCGTCCTGTCGGCCCTGTTCAGCGCCCGGACGGCCGAGGCGACGACGTCCGCGCTGGGCGAAGTCCTCGACGTGCTGCCGAGCCGCGACTACCCCACGGTCCTGAAACTGAGCCGGTACGAGGGTCCACCGGACTTCGAAGGCGACTTCACCATGGGCCTGCGTGCCCTGCTGGACGGCCTACCCGGCTAACGCGTTCAGATAGGCCAACACAGCCAGCACGCGCCGATTCGTGTCGTCGGACTGGCCGATGCCCAGCTTGCCGAAGATGCTGGCCGAGTGCTTGGCCACAGCACCTTCGCTCACGTGCAGGCGGCTCGCGATCGCCGCGTTCGAGCAGCCCTCCGCCATCAGCGCCAGCACGTCCCGCTCCCGCGGCGTCAGCGCGGCCAGCGGCTCCTCCCGGGCATTACTGGCCAGTAGTCTCGCGATCACCTCAGGGTCCATCGCCGTGCCACCGGTGGCGACGCGCCGTACCGCGTCGACGAACTGGTCGGCGTTGAACACCCGGTCCTTGAGCAGGTAGCCGACCGCACCGGTGCCGTCGGCCAGCAACTCCCGCGCGTACAGCTGCTCGACGTGCTGGGACAGCACCAGCACCGGCAGGCCGGGCTGCCGCCCGCGGGCGTGCAACGCCGCCTGCAGGCCCTCGTCGGTGAACGTCGGCGGCAGCCGCACGTCCACGACCGCCACGTCCGGCGCCTCGTCGGCCAGTGCCCGTTCCAGCTCCGGACCGGTCGCCACCGCCGCCACGACGTCGAAACCGTGCGCGGACAGCAGATGCGTCAGGCCGTCTCGGAGGAGGTAGAGGTCCTCGGCGAGGACAACACGCACGGCAGCTCCATCGTCACCATCGTCGGACCACCCACCGGGCTGCTCACGGTGACAGTACCGTCGAACGAACCCAACCGGCGCTCGATACCCCGCAGGCCACTGCCCCGATCCGGGTCGGCGCCGCCCCCGCCGTCGTCCAGCACGGTCATCCGCAGCGCGCCCTCGTCGTGCCGCAGTTCGACCCAGACGCGGTCGGCGCCGGAGTGCCGGACCGCGTTCGTCAGCGCTTCGGCGACCGCGAAGTACGCCGCCGACTCCACCGGTGCCGTGGCGCGCCCGTCGACGGCCGCGCGCACGTCCACCCGTAGCGGGCTGTCCAGGGCGAGCGCCCGGACCGCGTCGACCAGTCCGCGTTCGGCCAGCACCGGCGGCAGGATGCCGCGGATCAGGCCGCGCAGCTCGGCCAGCGCCGCCGCCGACGTGTCCTTGGCCTGGGCGAGCAGGCGTTTCGCGGCCGCCGGGTCGGTGTCGATCAGCGCCTCCACCGCGCCCAGCGTCATGCCCATCGCGACCAGCCGCGCCTGCGCTCCGTCGTGCAGGTCGCGTTCGATGCGGCGCACCTCGGCCGCCTGCGTGTCGGTCGCCGCCGCCCGGGTCTCGGTCAGCCGTTCCACGCGCGCGGTCAGTTCCTCGACGACCGCGTCCGGGCGCAGCACGAACAGCAGCCAGCGTTCGTGCGCCCGTGCCAGCGTCGGCGCGACGGCCAGGCCACCGAGCACCAGTGCGGCTCCCCCGAGCAGCGCCAGCCACATCGACCCGAACAGCTGGCCGACCCAGTTCGACCGGTGCGGGTTGACCAGCGCCTGTGCGATCAGACCCCACCCGCCGTACGCGATCATCGCGCCGGGCAGCAGCTGCGGCAGGCCGACCAACGGCTGGCCGGCCAGCCAGAGCAGCGAACGCCAGGCAGGCGGCGTCGCGGGCGGTTGCCCGGTCACCCGGAGGAACAGGTCGGACAGCCACCGGGTGCGCACCCCGACCAGCCCGAGCACCAGCACCGGCACGGCGAGCACGGACAGGAC
>DASZXM010000941.1:0-1833 GCA_035546415.1 Pseudonocardiaceae bacterium | reverse complement strand
GCCACACCCCCGCCGACCCCACAGCGGCCAGCGCCGATCCTGTGTCAGTAACGGTAGTGGTCCGGTTTGAACGGTCCGGCCACGTCGACGCCGATGTAGTCGGCCTGCTTCCGGGTCAGCGTGGTGAGTTTCGCGCCGACGGCCGCCAGGTGCAGCCTCGCCACCCGCTCGTCCAGCGCCTTGGGCAGCGTGTAGACCCGCCGGTCGTAGTAGCCGGGCCGGTTGAACAGTTCGATCTGCGCGAGTGTCTGGTTGGTGAACGAGCAGGACATCACGAAACTCGGGTGACCGGTGGCGTTGCCCAGGTTCAGCAGCCGCCCCTCGGACAGGACGATGACGGAGTGGCCGTCCGGGAACCGCCACTCGTCCACCTGCGGCTTGATCTCGATCCGCCGGATGCCCGGCACGGCGGCCAGACCGGCCACGTCGACCTCGGTGTCGAAGTGGCCGACGTTGCCGACGATCGCGTTGTGCTTCATGGCCGCCATGTGGTGGGCCATGACGACGTCGCAGTTGCCGGTGGTGGTGACGAACACGTCGGCACGTGCCACGACGTCGTCGACGGTGACGACGTCCAGGCCGTCCATCGCGGCCTGCAACGCGCAGATCGGGTCGATCTCGGTCACCACCACCCGGGCGCCCTGCGCGCGCAGCGACTGCACGGCACCCTTGCCGACATCGCCGTAGCCGCAGACGACCGCGAGCTTCCCGGCCAGCATCACGTCCGTGGCCCGGTTGATGCCGTCGACCAGGGAGTGACGGATGCCGTACCGGTTGTCGAACTTGGACTTGGTCACCGAGTCGTTCACGTTCATCGCCGGGAACAGCAGTTCACCGGACCTGGCCAGCGCGTAGAGCCGTGTCACGCCCGCTGTCGTCTCCTCCGTGACACCGCGGATGTCCCCGGCGATCGCCGCGATCCGGTCGGCGTCCGAGGCCAGCACGGCCGCCAGGTCGGGGTCATCGGTCTGGGTGACCGCGCCGGCCTCGGCGGTCCGCACGGCCTCGTGCACCAGACCCGTGAGGTCACCGCCGTCGTCCACGATCATGTTGGGGGCGTGGTCGAACAGCCTGCTGGTGCACCACCAGTACTCGGCAGGCGTCTCGCCCTTCCAGGCGAACACCGGGACACCGCAGGGCCGGTCCACGGTGCCGTCCGGGCCGACGACGACCGCGGCCGCGGCCTCGTCCTGGGTGGAGAAGATGTTGCAGGACGCCCACCGCACCTGCGCGCCCAGCGCGGCGAGCGTCTCGATCAGGACGGCCGTCTGGATGGTCATGTGTAGTGAACCGGCGATGCGCGCGCCGCGCAGCGGCTTGCGGTCCGCGTACTCCGCGCGGACGGCCATCAGGCCGGGCATCTCGTGCTCGGCGAGGCGGATCTGGTGGCGGCCGGCAGCGGCCAGGGACAGGTCCGCCACGGCGAAGTCGACCCCGTTGCGCTGCTGGGCGCGCGGGAGTTGGACAGTGGGCATCGAGCCGACGCCTCCTTGTTATCGGAGGCGCCCTTTCCTGCCGGAGATCGGGCCGAGCGTGGCGGACGTGCCGTCCGTTGCAGCGCCTCTCAGCCCGTGGCTCATCGTGGCACCGCGCGACGGGGACTGTCAACGGCGCACGTTCTCCTCGCCCGCCATGCGGAATCACCGGTGGCGGGTATGGTTTCCGGTGTGCGAGCCGACGGCGGGGACAGTATGTCCACTGTGGATCAGCGGCGGTAGCCGACCATGTTGTTCCGGCAGTTGGAGTACTTCGTCGCGCTCGCCCGCGAACGGCACTTCGCCCGCGCGGCGGCGTCCTGTTACGTGTCGCAGCCCGCGCTGTCCGAGGCGATCC
>DASZXM010000940.1:0-3179 GCA_035546415.1 Pseudonocardiaceae bacterium | reverse complement strand
ACCGCGATGTGCACCGTCCGAGCCGTCGGTACACCGTCCACATAAGACAGTTCACTCGCGAACTCGTTGAGCAGCAACAGTTGTTGGGCCAGTGCGGGCCCCTGGCTCCAGCTGCCGCACTTGGCGACCGTCCAGCCGTCGATGTCGACCGTCACGGGATCTTCGTACGACGCCTGCCAGGCGGCCATGTCGGCGCCGGTCAGCACGCCCGCGTGGTCGCGGCCCGAGTCGTCGCGGAACTCGTTGCGGCAGAAGGCGTCCACCGCTTCGGCGACGAAACCCTGGTACCAGGCACGGCGGGCCGCGTCGATCTGCGCCTCCCGGTTGGAGCCGGCGCTTTCCGCCTCCGCCAACAGTTTCTCCCACGTGTCGGCAAGCACCGGGTTGCTGTGCCGCACGGCGGGTGGACGGCCGCCGGGCAGCCACAGCGCCGCGGATGTCGGCCAGTGGTCGCGGAACAGGTCGGCGACGGCGGCGACCGTCGTGCCGATCCGGTCGACGACGGGGTAACCGTTGCGGGCGTAGCCGATCGCGTAGCCGAGGACGTCGCGCAGCGACTTCGTGCCGTGGTCGCGCAGCAGGGTCAGCCACGCGTCCCACGAGCCGGGCACCGTCGCGGCGAGCAGGCCGGAGCCGGGGACCAGGTCGAGACCGAGCGACCGGTAGTGCGCGATCGTGGCGCCTGCCGGTGCGACGCCCTGGCCGCACAGCACCCGTGGCCGGGGGTCGGCGGCCGTGGCGAACAGCATGGGGACCTCGCCGCCCGGCCCGTTGAGGTGGGGTTCGACCACCTGGAGGACGAACCCGGCGGCGACGGCCGCGTCGAACGCGTTGCCACCGCTTTCCAGGACCGCCATGCCGGCCGAGGACGCCAGCCAGTGGGTGGACGCGACCATGCCGAAGGTGCCGGTCAGCTCCGGCCGAGTGGTGAACACGACTTCAACCTAGTGCCCTACGCTCGGGTGACAAGGCGACTACGGTGTGCAATCACGTCACGCGCCGAACATCCCAGATGGTCGACCTTTCGGGGCCCGGGCGGGTGACCGAGTATTCCGAACAGGTAACGTCAGGGTCGCGATCAGCGATTCAGCAGCGACGGGATGGCCCAGGTGTGGAGCCAGGGCCGGGACCAGCGGGGATCGGCAATGGCGCCGAGGATCAGTCGGGCGGTGGTAGGCATGCGGGGACCGTGGCACAAGTGGCGCGCCCGAAAGGCGCTGCACGCCGCCGGCATGCTCGACGAGATCGTGGACAGCCAACTGCCGCTCCTCGCCGCGCTCCCCGAGACCAGCCGCAGGCGGTCCGCGGGCTACCTGGCCGAACTCGTGATGCTCGCCCAGGCCTACCGCCATTTCGCGGCCGGGTGGATCAGCCGCGGCGAGTTGGAGCGGCGCAGCCAGCGCACGATGCGGCGGCTCAACAACTTCCGGCACCGGCACCCGTCGACGGCCCAGTACACCGAACTCGACTGACCGCCGCACTGACCGCCGCGATCTAGCCTGTCACGACGGGCGCGCGGACCAGCACCGCCGCCAGGCCGAACGCCGTGCCCAGCACCGCCACCTCCACCGTCGCCCACGTGAGCACCGCCGTCGCCTGCCGCCGCATGATCTTGGGCAGCAGCACGAACCTGGTGTAGCCGCCGAGCAGGCCGGCCGCCGTGACGCACACCAGCTTGCCGATCAGGATCCAGCCGTAGCCGGTGGTGAACAACGCCGTGTACCAGCGGATGTCCGGTGTGCTGTACAGCTCGTACCAGCCGTTGAACAGGCCGGTCGCCGCCGTCACGAACACGCAGATCGTTGCCAGGGCGGAGAACCGGGGCAACGCGTCGGCCAGGAGCGTGCGATCCGCCGCGACCAGCAGCAGCACCGCGAGCAACCCGCCGGTCCACGACACGGCTCCCAGGACGTGCAGCTCCATCGAGATGAGGCTGATGTCGTGCCAGCCGACCGCGCCGTTGGCGGCGTGGCCGGTCACCGGCAGCGGCAGCAGCGTGAACATCGCCACCGTGATCCGCAGTTCGGCGGGCACCTCCTCGCCCTTGCGCACCGCGAGCACGCCGATCACCACGTACAGCAGCGCGCAGCACGCCACGATCACCAGCGCCTGGCCGGACGCGATGGTGTCGACGTACTCCCGGACGGCCGCCATGGTGACCGGCTCGCCGACGTTCGTGTCCGCGACCTCCAGCACCAGCGACACCAGCGCCGACACGAACCAGACGGCGGCGCTGACCACGGCGATCCGGCGCGCCGGCGCCAGGACGTGTTCGACGCGCCGGTGGCCGGCGACGAACCGGGGCAGGAAGCTCATGCCGACGGTCACCAGGGCGGCCAGGTCGAGCACCGCCCTGGACAGGGGGAGCCCGACCGCGACCGCCGTGTTCGGCGACACGATGCCCGGCACCGCGGCCGTCGCGGTGAGGGCGAAACCGATGAGGACGCCCGCGACCCCGCCACCCGCCAGCGCGTACAGCAGCGGGTACCGGGGGCGCCGGGCCACGGCGGTCGTGGTCGGGTTCGTCATTCCCCGTTCTCCTGCGACTTCCGGGTACCGGGACGCAGCGCGAAGAACAGCGCCGCGGCCAGCACGACGACGGCGACCAGGATCCACACCCACACCGGCACTCCGCCGTCACCACCCGAGGTCGTGCCGGCGGCCGTGGCCGACGTGACCGGGCTGCCGTTGCCGGCCTTCGTCAGGGTGAACCTGATGTCACCGGTCACGGGGTGGCCGTCGGCGGAGATGATGTGGTAGCTGGCCGTGTACACACCGGCCGGGCCGAGCGGGGCCAGCGGCACGGACACCGAGTTGCCGGTGACGGTGGCCCGCTGGGTGCGCTCCCAGTGCGTGTTGTTCGGGCCGAGCACGACGACCGTGTCGTCGCCGAACTTGACCGGCGCGTCGAAGTCGAAGCGGACCTCGGTGGGCGAGGTCGACACCGACGCGTCCGCCCGCGGGTAGCTGCCGACGAGCACGTCGTGCGCGGCGGCCGGGGTGGCCAGCGCCGCGACGGCGACGCCGGCCAACCCGAGGGAGATCCACGCACGCCTCATGACGTCGCCTTCGCGCGGCCGCGCACGAACGCTCCCAGGCCGAAGCCCAGGGCCAGTGCGGCGACGACGATGCCGACGCCGCCCAGCCAGCGGGCGGTGTCGTCGGCGGACGACGCCGCC
>DASZXM010000939.1:0-1815 GCA_035546415.1 Pseudonocardiaceae bacterium | reverse complement strand
GACAGCTACGAGGCGACCAACGCGCTGGCCGGCAGCTTCGTGTCCGACGACATCCGGGACTACTACCTGAACCCGTGGGAGCTGGGCTACGGCTCGTTCGTCAAGTTCGACCACGACTTCGTCGGCAAGGAGGCGCTGCAGGCGATCGACCCGGAGACACAGCGCCGCAAGGTGACGCTGGCGTGGAACCCGGAGGACGTGGCGAAGCTGCTCGCGTCACCGGCGTTGGACAACCCCGGCTACCAGTTCTTCGACCTGCCGAACGCCAACTACGGGTCGTCCAACTTCGACTCGGTGCTGGACGCGGACGGCAAGCTGGTCGGCCTGTCGCTGTTCACCGGCTACAGCGCGAACGAGCGCGCGGTGCTGTCGCTGTCCACAGTGGATCCGGACGTCCCGATCGGCGCCGAGGTGACGGTCATGTGGGGCGAGCCGGACGGCGGCACCCGGAAGACGACGGTGCAGCCGCACGAGCAGTTCCCGGTGCGCGCGATCGTCAGCCCGGCGCCGTACTCGAAGGTGGTCCGGGAGAGCTACCACGAGGGGTGGCGTTCCAAGGCCGCCGTGTGACCCACGTTCGGCACTCCGGCCGCCGCGATGCGGTGGCCGGAGTGCTGTCTGGTCAGCGGACCACGACGCTGTGACCGGTGTGCGCGACCAGCTCTCCCACGACCGGTGCGCCCGGGATCTCGCCGGCCAGCAGCAGGCCGCCGGACGTCTGGGCGTCGGCCAGCAGCAGCGCCTCGTCCTCGGACACCGCCGACAGGTCCGCGTGCGGGCGCACCCAGTCCAGGTTGCGACGGGTGCCGCCGCTGACGTAGCCGTCGCGCAGCGCGTCGCGTGCGCCGTCCAGGTACGGCACGGCCCGCGCGTCGATGACGGCCGTCACGCCGCTGGCGCGGGCCAGCTTGTGGGCGTGGCCCAACAGGCCGAAGCCGGTGACGTCGGTGGCGCACGTGATGCCGGCGGCCAGCGCGGCGGCGGACGCGTCCCGGTTCAGCGTCGCCATCGTGTCGACGGCGTTGGCGAACACCTCCCCGGTCGCCTTGTGCCGGCTGTTGAGCACGCCGACGCCCAGCGGCTTGGTGAGCGTGAGCGGCACACCGGCCCGGCCGGTGTCGTTGCGCAGCAGGCGATCCGGGTCGCCGATGCCGGTGACGGCCATGCCGTACTTGGGCTCCGGGTCGTCCACGCTGTGCCCGCCGGCCACGTGACAGCCGGCCGCGGACGCCACGTCCAGGCCGCCGCGCAACGTCTCGGTCGCCAGTTCGAACGGCAGCGTGGCCCTCGGCCAGGACAGCAGGTTGACGGCGACGACCGGCCGGCCGCCCATCGCGTAGACGTCGGACAGGGCGTTGGCCGCCGCGATCCGGCCCCAGTCGTAGGGGTCGTCGACGACGGGGGTGAAGAAGTCGGTGGTGGCGATCAGCGCGAGACCGCCGTCCAGCCGCACCACGGCCGCGTCGTCCCCGTGGTCGAGGCCGACCACCAACTCCCCGACCGTGCCCGAGGGCGTGGCGCCGACCAGACCGGACACGATCCGCTCCAGCTCACCGGGCGGGATCTTGCACGCACAACCGCCGCCGTGCGCGTACTGCGTCAATCGGACCGTCGCTGTCGCCATGCGATCGATTCTCGTCGCACCGATCCGGCGACGCCACCGGCCGTGCCGCTGACCGGCGACGACGCCACCCGCGGCAGCCTGGCCGGCAGCCAGCGGTCAGCGGTGCCGTGGATGTTGGTCGTCGCCGACCGGGGCCTACCCGTCACTCCGGGCGGTCGCCGACCCACCCGCATGGCGGAATGCTCGGTGGG
>DASZXM010000938.1:0-13405 GCA_035546415.1 Pseudonocardiaceae bacterium | reverse complement strand
GGCCCAGCGCTCGTCGTCCACCGTGGACCCGGTGTACACGGCCGGCGTCACGTACCGGGTGACCACGTCGTCGACCTCGGCGTCGCTGGGCCACAGGTCGGCCAGGTACACCGGCTCGCCGTCCCCGCCGGTGCCCAGCGGCTCGATCGTCAGGTCGCGCAGCACCGTGCCGGCCAACGCGTACGCCACCACCAGCGGCGGCGACGCGAGGTAGTTGAGGGACACGTCGTTGTTGATCCGGCCGTCGAAGTTGCGGTTGCCGGACAGCACCGCCGCGACGATCGCCCCGTCGCCGACCGCGTCCGCCGTGCCGGGCAGCAGCGGACCGGAGTTGCCGATGCACGTCATGCAGCCGTAGCCGACGACCTGGAAACCCAGCTCGTCCAACGGTTCGGCCAGCCCGGCGCGCGTCAGGTACTCGGTGACCGCCCGGGAACCCGGCGACAGGCTCGTCTTCACCCACGGCCGCGACCGCAGCCCACGCGCCCGCGCATTGCGGGCCAACAGCCCGGCGGCGACCATCGCGTGCGGGTTGGACGTGTTCGTGCAGGACGTGATCGCCGCGATCGCGACCGCCCCGTCCGCGTCCGCCGAGCCGCCGCCCAGCGCCGTCACCGCAGCCGTCGCGTTCTCCCGCACCCCGCGCAGCGGCACCCGGTCCTGCGGCCGACGCGGCCCGGCCAGCGACGCCGTGATCTCGCCGAGGTCGATGCGCAGCCGTTCGTCGTAGTCCAGTTCTCGCTCCGGGTCGTGCCACAGGCCCTGTTCCTTCGCGTACGCCTCGACGGCCGTCACGTGCTCGGCACCGCGGCCGGTCAGCCGGAGGTAGTCCAGGGTGGCGTCGTCGACGGCGAACATCGCGACCGTGGCACCGAACTCCGGGCACATGTTGGCGACCGTCGCCCGGTGCGCGAGCGGCAGCCCGGCCACGGCCGGCCCGGTGAACTCCACGAACTTGCCGACCACGCCGTGTGCGCGCAACGTCTCGACGACCGTGAGCACGAGATCCGTGGCCGTCACGGTCGGCGCGAGTTCGCCCACCAGTTCCACGCCGACCACCGGCGGGATGACGACGTCCAACGGCTGTCCGAGCAGCGCCACCTCGGCCTCGATGCCGCCGACACCCCACGCGAGCACACCGAGCGCGTTGACCATCGTGGTGTGCGAGTCCGTTCCGGCGCACGTGTCCGGATAGGCCCAGCCGTCCCGGAACTCCACGACCTGCGCGAGCACCTCCAGGTTGATCTGGTGCATGATCCCCGCGCCCGGCGGGATGACGCGCAGGCCGTCCAGGCTTTCCCCCCAGCGCAGGAACCCGAACCGCTCCGCGTTGCGCCGGTACTCCAGGTCGATGTTGCGCCGCAGCGCGTCCGGCGTGCCGGCGAACTCGGCGGCGATCGAGTGGTCGACGGTCAGGTGGGCGGGCACGCGCGGCCGGACACGGGCCGGGTCGTGGCCGGCCGCGGCGACGGCGTCGCGCAGCGCCGCGAGGTCGGTGAGCACGGGGACGCCGTTGGTGTCGTGGAGGAACACCCGGGACGGGAAGAACGGCACGGCGTCACCGATCCTGCGGTGCAGCAGCGCGGCGATGCGGTCGTCGGTCACCGGCCCGCCGTCCCGGTGTCGCAGCAGGTTTTCCAGGAGGATCTTGAGGCTGACCGGTAACCGCTCGGCGCCGGGCACCGCGCTCAGCCGATGGCCGCGGAACCGCGTGCCTGCCAGTTCGAACCATCCCAGGCTGTCGGGTGTCATAGCTTATAGGCTATAGTGTGTGCGTCGCTGACCGAAAGGGAGTCCGCATCGTGAGCCAGCCGTCCCCGGTCGACATCGCCCGCCGTGCCGCCGAGACAGCCCCCCGGCTCCGCGAGCACCTGCCGGTCACGCCGCTGGTGCGGTTCGACGCGTTCAGCGCCGAACTCGACGCGGACGTGCTGGTGAAATGCGAACACCAGCAGCGCACCGGGTCGTTCAAGGCACGCGGCGCGCTCGCGAAGGCGATGACGCTGTCCGCCGAGCAGCGTGACCGGGGCGTGGTCACGGCGTCCACCGGCAACCACGGCCTCGGCGTGGCCAACGCGGTGCGCACGATCGGCGGCCGGGCGATCGTCTTCGTCCCGGAGATCGCGTCCCCGGTGAAGACCGCGGCACTGCTACGCCACGGTGCCGAACTGCACACCCACGACGCCGACCCGGTGGAGGTGGAGCGCCTCGCCCGCGCGTATGCCGACGAACGCGGGTTGGTGTACCTGCCGCCGTACAACGATCCGGACGTGATCGCCGGCCAGGGCACGGTCGCCGTGGAGGTCGTCGAGCAGTTGGCCGGGCGGGATGTCGCCGCCGTGTTCGTGAACGTCGGCGGTGGTGGCCTGATGAGCGGGTTCGCGTCGGTGATCAAGCATCACCTGCCGAACGTGCGGGTCTACGGCGCGTCAGCGGCGAACGACGCCGCGATGATCGCGTCGGTGCGGGCCGGCAGGGTGGTGACGGTGCGGACGGCACCGACGCTGTCCGACGGCTCGGCCGGCAACATCGAGGACGACACGATCACCCTGGACCTGTGCCGGTCCCTGGTGGACGAATGGGTGTCGGTCAGCGAGGCCGACATCGCCGCCGCCCTGGCGACCGTGATCGACACCGAACACCAGTTGATCGAGGGCGCGGCCGGTGTCGCGTTCGCCGCCGCCCGGGCGCGCAAGGCGGACATCCGGGGTGAACGGATCGTCGTGCTCTCGTGCGGCGCGAACATCGCGGCGGCGACACTGGCCACGGCACTCGCCGCCTGACCACTCGTCACCGTCGCCGGGTCACGTTGCGCTCGCGTTGCGCTCACGTTGCGCGAACCGGGCCGCCGTGCATGCCGGTGTCGGGCCGTTTCGTAAGCTGGCCCGGCACTGCTCATGACGGCTGGAGTGAGGAAGTGACCGACACGGATACGGGTGGTTCGTCCGCTGATCGGCCGATGATCACCGATGCCCGGCAGCGGCGCACCACGCGTCGGCTCGCGGTGATGTTGACCTCCGCCTCCGGGGCGGCCGTCGTGGTCCTGATCGCCGTGCTGCTGGGTGCCCCGGTCGTGCCCGCGGCGCTGTTACCCGGGCCGCACGACCCCGACCCCGGCCCCGCCACCGGGCGCGCCGCCGCCCCTCGGCAGGCCACGAGTGACGACCCGTACCCCGCGGCACCCGAACCCGCTCGGCTGGCCACCACGATCGTCGTCGCCACGATGACCCCGGACGCCCCGGCGCACACCACCCCGCCCGCCCCACCGACGACGACCACCGAGCCGGGCCGGCCGCACCATCGGAGATGGCCGACGTTCACCTTCACGTTTCCACGCCCGGGCCGGTAGCCGGCCGGTTCCCCGGAGTTCAGCCGCGCTCGTCGACGGCCGGGACCTCCACCACCACCTGCGTGGACTTGACGACGGCAACGGCGAGAACGCCCGGGGCCAGGCCGAGTTCGCGGACGGCCTCCGCGCTCATCAGCGACACCACCCGGTGTGTGCCGCACTGCAACTCCACCTGGGCCATCACCTGGTCGGCGATCACCTCGGTGACCAGCCCGACGAACTTGTTGCGGGCCGAGCGGGCCACGTCGATCGGGTCCTCGATGCGGTGGGCCTGTGCCTTGGCGAACTGGGCCAGCTCCGCGCCGTCGACCACCTTCCGGCCGACGGCGTCCTTGCTGCTGGACAGCATCCCGGCGTCCACCCACCGACGGATGGTGTCGTCACTGACGCCCAACAGGTGAGCGGCCTCGGAGAAACGAAAATGCGGCACACCACACGTTACCGCCTCACGGCCGGCAACCGTCGAACGACATCGAAGCCGGGTGGTCCACGATGGACTGCTCACACCGGACGGAGCAGACCCGCGGCGCCTGGCGTTCCCCGCTGACCAGGGCTCGCGGCGCGGCAACCGGACATGGCCGCCCCGAGCGAACCGAGATCTCCGGCAGCCACACCACCGTCCGCCGCCCGCCGGCGCGGCGGCCCGGCGGCGCTGCGGCGCTGCGGTCCACCGGCGTGGCGGCCCGGCGGTCAGGCGGCCGACCCAGCCACCGGCCCACCGGCCCGGTGGCCCGGTGGCCCGGTGGCCCGGTGGCCCGGTGGCCCGGTGGCCCGGTGGCCCGGTGGCCCGGTGGCCCGGTGGCTCATCGTCCCCGGTGGCCCATCGTCCCCGGTGGCTCACTCATCGTCCCGGCGGTCCACCCACCGGCGCGCTGGTCCATTGGCCCACGGCCTGGCGGCCCGCTCGCCCACCGGCCCACCGGCGTGGCGGCGTGGCGGCCCAGCCTGGCGTGGCGATCCATCAGCCCGGCGACCCTGCGCTCACCGGTGCGGCGGCGTACCCGCGTGGCCAGCTTGCCGCGCCTCCTGCCATGCGCGGCCATCTCGCCGGCGCGCCCGGCCCGCCTCTTCTCGTCGGCAATGGTTTTCATGTGCAAACCGTCTTGTAATGACAATCATGTTCATCTAGCGTTCGACGGGTCCCGCCGTTCAGCCTCAGGAGAACGTGTTGTCCGCTTCCCGCGTGGGTCTCGTGCTGGTCGCTGCCTGCCTGACCCTCACCGCTGCCTGTTCCACCACACCGGCCTCCGGCTCGCCAGGTGGGTCGCACACCCGGATCACCGTCGTGGCGGCGGAGAACTTCTGGGGCAGCATCGCCGGTCAGCTCGGCGGTGACCACGTCACCGTCACCAGCATCATCACCAACCCGGAGACCGATCCGCACGACTACGAGCCCACCCCCGCCGACGCCCGCACCGTCGCGTCCGCCGGGTTCGTGATCGTCAACGGCATCGGCTACGACCCGTGGGCGAGCAAGCTGCTGTCCGCCGACCCGGCCGACGGCCGCACCGTGCTCACCGTCGGCGACGTGGTGGGTGTCCGGCAGGGCGGCAACCCGCACCGCTGGTACTCGCCGACCGACGTCCACCGGGTGATCGACCAAATTACCGCCGACTACCAGCGGATCGACCCGGCCGACGCGAGTTACTTCGCCGCGCGGCGGCAGCAGTTCGACACGCGGGGACTCGCCCAGTACGACCGGTTGATCTCCGACATCAAGGCCACGTACGCGGGCACGCCGATCGGTGCGTCCGAGTCGATCGTCACGCCCCTGGCCGAAGGGCTCGGCCTGCGGATGCTGACACCGGAGTCGTTCCTGGACGCGATCAGCGAGGGCAGCGACCCGACCGCGGCCGACAAGACCACGATCGACGACCAGATCGAGCACCACCTGATCAAGATCTACGTCTACAACAGCCAGAACGCCACGCCGGACGTGCAGGCGCAGGTGGCCGAGGCGAAAGCCGCCGGCATTCCGGTGACCACGGTGACCGAGACGCTGGACCCGGCGACCGCGACCTTCCAGGACTGGCAGGTCAGGCAACTGCGGGGCATCGAGGCGGCGCTCGCCAGGGCCGCGTCGTGACACCCGTGATCGCGATGGCGGGCGCGGCGACCCGGAGGGGCGGGCGGACGCTGTGGCACGGCGTCGACCTGACCGTGCACGCCGGTGAGTTCGTGTGCGTGCTCGGCCCCAACGGTGTCGGCAAGTCCACTTTGGTCAAAACGATTCTGGGTGCCCAGCCGGTGACCGGGGACGTGACGGTCCTCGGTCACCGGCCGGGCCGGACCAACCACCGCATCGGCTACCTGCCGCAGCGCCGCGGGTTCGACGCCGCCCTACGGATACGCGGGATCGACCTGGTCCGGTTGGGGTTCGACGGCGACCGGTGGGGCGTGCCGCTGGCCGTGTTCGGCAGGCGCCGCCGGGCCGCCGACGCGCGCGTGGCCGCCGTGATCGACCTGGTCGGCGCCACGGCGTACGCCCACCGCCCGATCGGCACGCTGTCCGGTGGTGAACAGCAACGGCTGCTCATCGCGCAGGCGCTGGTGCGCCGCCCGGAGATCCTGTTGCTGGACGAGCCGTTGGACAGCCTGGACCTGCCCAACCAGGCGGCCGTCGCGGCACTGGTCAGCCGGATCTGCCGGGTGGAGGGCGTGGCGGTGGTGATGGTCGCCCACGACGTGAACCCGATTCTGGCCCACCTGGACCGGGTCGTGTACCTGGCGCGGGGCGGTGCGCTGTCCGGCACGCCGGACGAGGTGATCACGAGCGACACGCTGACCCGGCTGTACGGCACGCCGATCGAGGTGCTGCGGGCCGGCGACGGCCGGTTGGTCGTGGTCGGTGGCCCGGACGCGTCCAGCACACACCCGGGAGTGCGGAATGCCGTTGGCTGACAACGCGAGCTGGAACGTGATCGCGGACATTCGGGAGCTGTGGTCGTACCCGTTCATGGTCAACGCGTTCCGCGCCGGCACGATCGTCGCCGTCGCGTCCGCCGCGCTGGGCTGGTTCGTGGTGCTGCGGCGGAAGACGTTCGCCGGGCACACATTGGCCCTCGTCGGATTCCCGGGCGCGGCGGGCGCCACGCTCATCGGCGTGAGCGCGACATACGGCTACTTCGCGTGCTGCGTCGCCGCCGCCGTCGTGATCGCCGCGATCCCGCGCACCGACCGGCACAGCCACGGCCACGAGTCGGCCGTCACCGGCACCGTGCAGGCGTTCGCGCTGGCCTGCGGGTTCCTGTTCATCTCCCTGTACCACGGTTTCCTCAACGGCGTGAACGCGCTGCTGTTCGGCACGTTCCTGGGCATCACCGACGGCCAGGTGCTGGTGTTGGCCGTCGTCACCGTCGCGGTGCTCGGCGTGCTGGCGGTGGTCGGCCGGCCGCTGCTGTTCGCGACCGTCGACCCGGCCGTCGCCGCCGCGCGCGGCGTGCCGGTGCGGACGCTGGCCACGGTGTTCCTGGTGCTGCTCGGCGCCGCCACGGCCGAGGCCAGCCAGATCACCGGCACGCTGCTGGTGTTCGCGCTGCTGGTGATGCCGGCGGCGAGCGCGCAGGCGGTCACGGTCCGCCCGGCGACGAGCCT
This sequence comes from Pseudonocardiaceae bacterium, assembly GCA_035546415.1. Lineage (GTDB taxonomy): Bacteria > Actinomycetota > Actinomycetes > Mycobacteriales > Pseudonocardiaceae > DATEPR01. Next base: position 6,462 of record DASZXM010000938.1, on the reverse strand, counting down.
CGCGCTGTCCGTCGTGATCGCCCTGGCCGTGACATGGCTCGGCCTGGCTGCGTCCTACTTCTCCGGCTACCCGATCGGATTCTTCGTGTCCACCATCGCGTTCGTCGTCCACCTGGCAGCGCGCGGCGTGCGTGGGCCGGCATGACACAGCCGTTCTTCGTCGACGCACTCGTCGCCGGCACCGCCATCGCCCTGGTGTCCGGCCTGGTCGGTTACTTCCTGGTGCTGCGCGCGCAGGTCTTCACCGGCGACGCGCTGTCACACGTGGCGTTCACCGGCGCGTTGGCCGCCCTCGCGCTCGGTGTCGACCTGCGGATCGGCCTGTTCGGGCTGACGATCGCGACCGCACTGCTGATGGGCGCCGTGGGCAGGCGCGGACTGGCCGACGACGTCGCCATCGGCAGCATCTTCGCCTGGCTGCTGGGCCTGGGCGTCTTCTTCCTCACCGTCTACACCACGAGCCGCAGCACAGCCGACGGCGCCGCGGGTGTGACCGTCCTGTTCGGATCGATCTTCGGCATCAGCGCCACGGCCGCCCGGATCGCCGCGATCGTCGCCGGGGCGGTGTGCGTACTGCTGCTCGTCATCGCCCGTCCACTGCTGTTCGCCACGCTCGACCCGGACGTGGCCGCGGCACGCGGTGTCCCGGTCCGGTTCCTCGGGTTGGCGTTCCTCGCGTTGGCCGGTGCGGCAACGGCGGAGGCCACGCAGGCGGTGGGCGCGCTGCTGCTGTTGGCGCTGTTGGCCGCACCCGCCGGCACGGCAGGCCGCCTGACGGCGCGACCGTTCCGCGCACTGGGCCTGTCCGCCGCGATCGCCGTCGCGGACATCTGGCTCGGTCTCGGTCTGAGTGTCGCCGTACCGGCACTGCCGCCGAGCTTCGCGATCGTCGCCGTTGCCACGGCGGCGTTTCTGCTCACTCTGGTCTTCCCATCGGGCGTTCGGCCCGGCTCGTGACATTTGTCGCGGACAGGCCCGGCCGGATGGCGGAGGCGAACCTGCCGTTCGGTCCGTTCTACTGGAGTTGATCGAGGGAGGCGACGTGGAAAGTCTCGAAGCGGCCATCGGACGTGCCGGGTCACCGGTGGCACTGCTGCGGCACTCGACGGTCCGGCCGATGACGTTCCCGGTCGTGCCCGAGTTCACCAACTGGCGCTCCGAGCAGCGGGCGTGGCGTGAGTCGTGCGCGCTGCTCGACCAGTCGCACCACATGACCGACCTCTACCTGAGCGGCAGCGGTGCCCTGCGGCTGCTCAGCGACTTCGGCGTCAACACGTTCGCCCGGTTCGGCCCGGGCCGGGCCAAGCAGTACGTCGCCGTGAACGGGGACGGATTCTTCATCGGTGACGCGATCCTGTTCCATCTCGACGACGACCGGTTCGACGTCGTCGGACACCCGATGGTGTTGGACTGGTTGCGATACCACGCCCCCGACTACGACGTCACGGTGGAACTCGACCCCAACTCGGCCGACCGGCCGTCCGGCCCACCGGTGTGCTACCGCTACGAACTGCAGGGCCCGACAGCGCCCGCGGTGCTGGAGCAGGTGACCGGCGGGCCGCCGCCGGACGTGCCGTTCTTCCACATGACCGAGTTCACCATTGCCGGGCACCGTGTGCGCGCACTGCGGCACGGCATGGCCGGGCGGCCCGGTTTCGAACTGTTCGGGCCGTGGGCGGACGGCGAGGATGTGTTGGCGGCCCTGGTGGGCGGCGGTGCGGTCACGCGGGTCGGCGCGAAGGCCTACTCGACGGCGAACCTGGAGTCCGGCTGGATTCCCACCGCACTGCCGGCGATCTTCGGACCGGAGATGCGCGACTACCGGGAGTGGCTGCCCGCCATGGCACTCGGTTCGCTGGGCGGCAGCATGGACTCCGCCGACATCACCGACTACTACGTGACCCCGCACGACATCGGCTACGGCAGGAACATCCGGTTCGACCACGACTTCCTGGGCGGCGCGGCGCTGCGGCGGATGACGCCGCGGCGGACGAAGGTGACCCTGGTGTGGCACCGGGACGACGTGGCGCGGGCGATGGGCTCGCTGCTCGAACCTGGCACCCCGGCCAAGTACATCGAACTGCCGAAGGCCCGCTACGCGTTCTTCCCCGTGGACCGGGTGCTGCGCGACGGCGAACCGGTCGGGCTGTCACTGGACGCCGGCTACATCGCCAACGAACACGACTTCGTCTCACTGGCCACAGTGGACCTGTCCGCGGCCGAGCCGGGCACCGCGGTGACCGTCCTGTGGGGCGAGGAGCCGAACTCCGGCAAACCCGGCGTCGAGCCACATCGGCAGGTCGAGATCCGCGCCACCGTGGCGCCCGCGCCGTACGTGCGGGCGGTCCGGGAGTCCTACCGGTCGTGACCGACGCCGGTCCTGACCACACGCTGGTCCCGACGCCGCCACACGCCTGGGTTTTCCGCCGCCGATGCCGCAGACTGTGATCATGGACTTTCTCCGGGACAAGGCCGTGGTCGTCACCGGTGCCGGGCGCGGGCTGGGGAGGGCGGCCGCGCTGCACGCCGCCGCCTGCGGCGCATCGGTGGTGGTGAACGACATCGACCGCGATCCGGCCGAGGAGGTCGTCGCGCTGATCGAGGGGGTGGGCGGTCGGGCCGTCGCCAGCGTGGGGTCGGTGGCCGATCCCGAGCAGGCCGACGCGGCCGTGCGGCGTTGCGTCGCCGAGTTCGGCACCCTCGACGGCCTGGTCAACAACGCCGGCGTGCGCTACCAGGCCGCGGTGTGGGAGGACACCCCGGCGCGGATGCGCGAGCTGATCGAGGTCAACGTGCTCGGCTCGCTGTACTGCGGATCGGCCGCGGCCCGGGTCATGCGGGCCAACGGCCGTGGGTCGATCGTGAACATGGCGTCCCTGGCGATGGTCGGCCAGCCCACGGCCGCCACCTACTCGTCGTCCAAGGGCGCGGTGTCGTCGATGACCGTGGCGTGGGCGGTGGAACTGGCCGAGCACGGCGTGCGGGTCAACGGGCTGTTCCCGTTGGCCCACACGCGGATGGCGAAGACCGACACGCGGTCGGCCGCGCCGCCCGACCAGACACCGGACCAGATCGCCCCCGTCGTCACCTACCTGCTCAGCGACCTCGCCACGGGCGTGACCGGCCAACTGATCCGCTACACGTCCGAGCAGGCGTTCGTCGTGCGCCAGATCGCGCCCAAGCAACCCGTCCTACGCCACGGCGACTGGGACGTGCCGGACATCGCGGCCGCCTTCGACGACCACCTCAACGCCGTGCTGGAACCGTTCCCGGTGCGGCGTTTCTAGTGTGGGTTGCTAGTGCGGGTCGGTCGCGTTGAGGGTCGCGACCACCTGGTCGTAGTCGCCGCGCGCCTCGCCGTAGCGCAGGAACTTCACGGTCTCGACCTGGATCTCCTTGGCGTCCGGCTGGGTTTCCAGCAGGTCCATCACCTCGGTGACGAAATCGTCCAGCGGCATGGCGTGCGGGTTGGACTCCTGACCGGGCATCAGCGCCGTCCGCACCGACGGCGGCACCAGTTCGATCACCTGCACGGACGTGTCGGCCAGTTGCAGCCGCAGCGACTCGCTCAGCATGTGGATCGCCGCCTTGGACGCGTTGTAGCTGGGCGTCACCTTCAGCGGGGTGAACGCGAGCCCGGACGACACCGTCACGATCGCGGCGGCCGGTCGGGTTCGCAGGTGTTCGACGAAGGCGGCGATCAGACGGATCGGACCCAGCACGTTGGTGGTCACGACGGACTCGGCCGACGCCAGGAAACCGGCCGTGTGCCAGTCCTCCGCGCGCATGATGCCGGCCATCGTGACCAGCACGTCGAGGTCGGGATGGGCGGCCAGCACCTGCTTGGCAGCAGCGTCGATGCTCGCCGGGTCCGCGGTGTCGATCACCACCGTGTCGATGCCGGGGTGGTCGGCGGCGATGCGGTCGAGCAGGTCGGCGCGCCGGCCGCCGACGATGATCTTGTTGCCCTTCGCGTGCAGGGCGAGGGCGAGGGCCAGGCCGATGCCGCTGGTGGCACCGGGGATGAAGATGGTGTTGCCGGTGATGTCCATGCCCCGAGAATGCCCCGGCCGGCGCCACGCATTCAGAGATCACTCGTCGGGGGATCGGCGATCCCCCCGTTGCGGCACGATCGTGTACTTGGGGTCGCGGGCCGACGCGACGCCCGCGTGGAAGATGCCGAACCGGGTGCACGCCGATCCGGCCAGCGCCGCCAGCCCACCGAGCACCGCCGCCGTACGCGACCGGCGGCCCAGCACGCCGCCCACCACCGCGCCGGTCACGGTGAGGATCTCCGCCGCCCGCATCAGCGTGCCCGCCGTGCCGGTGTGCAGCGGCTCGGCGACCATGCCCATCCGGCGTTCCATCCGTTTGGTGGCGGCCACCTCCAGTGCGGCGCCGACCACCACGGCCCGCCGTGCCGGTCCGGCCTGTGCCACGGGCGCGCCGACCATCCCGAGGCCACCGGCCGCGCACGCCGACGAGCCGACGAACACGAACGGCAGTTCCCGGTAGCCCGCGTGCCAGGTGGGCACGGCTGTGTCCGCGATCAGCGCGGCCGTGTACGAGGCGACGGCCGGGCCGATCAACGCGGCGCCTGCCGTCGCGACCCGGCCGACCCGGGGGAACCAGCCGGTCAGCGCCGTGCCGGCCGCGACGCCGGCCTGGGGACCGTAGACGCTCAGCAGCCACGTGCCGATGCTCATCGGTGAACTGGGTTTGACCACGCGGAGCATGTTGAGGAACCGCGCCGGCCGGCCCAGGTCGTGCACGAGCGCGACCAGCGAACCGGAGATCGCGACCAGTGCGCCGATCTTCCCGGTGCGCGCCAGTGCGGGCCGGCCGGTGAGGTCGGCGCCCGCCGCGAGCACCGACGACGCGCCCGCCAGGCCACCGAGGAACAGGTACCCGGCGATGTCCCTGGCTTCCCAGGTCGGCTCGTTGAGTACGGGTTTGCCGTAGTACGAGCGGAACTCCGCATCCGGCACCATCGACTGCTCACCGCGACCGCGCCTGCGCTTGCGGCGGACCTGTGTCGTCGTCATCAGTGCCTCCGTCCGAGGAACGTGACCGCGAGCCCCGTGAGCAGGGTCAGCGCGGCGGCGCCCGCGTGCTTCCACATCGCCGGCAGGTCCTTCGTGGTGACCACCGGGTCCGGTGGCAGGCCGTACACCTCGGGTTCGTCCAGCAGCAGGAAGAACGCGCCCGCACCGCCGACGCCGTCCTGCTCGTGCCGGCCGTACAGCCGGGCGTCGGCCAGGCCGCGTTCGTGCAGGTCGGCCAGCCGGGCGTCGGCGCGGGCCCGCAGCGTCTCCAGCTCACCGAACTGGATCGATTCGGTCGGGCAGGCCTGTGCGCAGGCGGGCTGTTGGCCCGCGCCCAACCGGTCGTAGCAGAGGGTGCATTTCCAGACCCGGCCGTCGTCCGGCCGCTGGTCGATCACGCCGTACGGGCACGCCGGCACGCAGTAGCCGCAGCCGTTGCAGATGTCCTCCTGCACGACGACGGTGCCGAACTCGGTGCGGAACAGCGCCCCGGTCGGGCACACGTCCAGGCACGCCGCGTGCGTGCAGTGCTTGCAGACGTCGCTGGACATCAGCCAGCGGAACTCGCTCCGCTCGCCGTCACCCTGCTCGCCTGGCCTGGTGAACGACGGCAGCCCGAGGTCCACCGTGGCCGGTGCACGCTGCTCGACGAACGCGACGTGCCGCCACGTGTTCGCGCCGAGGCCGACCGTGTTGTCGTAGGACATCCCGGTGAAGTCCATGCCGTCGTCGGGCACGGCGTTCCACTCCGTGCACGCCACCTCGCACGCCTTGCAGCCGATGCAGACGCTGGTGTCGGTGAAGAAGCCGTAGCGCGGCGGCGGGTCGGGGTAGCCGCCGTCGCCGGGTGGATCGTCGGCGGTCAGCAGTTCGCGCAGGTCCAGCGACACGGGATGCCTCCGTCCGGGCGGCGGGTACACGGACGTGCGCTGTGTTCCCACTGACCGGCCGTTTCACACATCGTGTCGTCAGGACTCCGTGATCGGGGTCAGCGTTCGGCGGGCCATGGCCTTGCGCATGTCCCGGGTGGTCATGGCGGGCGGTTGGACGGTGATGGCCTCGGTGATCAGTTCGGTGTAGGTGTCCTGTCGCAGGCGCTTGAGCACGCTCTGCGCGGAGTTCTTCAGCGCACCGGTCACACCGCCCAGCGACACGCCCGCCGCCGCCAGGACCACGCCGATCGTCTTCACCAGATCGCTGTTCTGGCCGACGCTGAGCAGGATCAGCAGCACCACCAGGGCGGCCAGGCCGACCGCGGTCAGGATGACCTGCGGCCCGAACTGCTTGACCGCGTGCTTGAGCGTCCGGTAGTTGCCGATCACGTTGAACGGCCGGATCAGGGTCGTCGGGTCCTGGCGCAGCACGACCAGTTCGTACCAGCGGCGGATCTGGTTGCGCAGCGCGTCGCACGCCCGCG
>DASZXM010000937.1:0-10120 GCA_035546415.1 Pseudonocardiaceae bacterium | reverse complement strand
TCCGCTGGCGTAGGCAACCGCTGTGTGGGAACTGGTCGACCTCCGGGCGGATACCGGTGACGGACACGATGCGGCGTCCCCGTCACCGGTCCGGTCATGGTGGTGAGCGCCGTGGGCCGGCGTCAACGTGACCGGGCGCGCCGGCGCCGTCGGGCCAGGTCGCACGTGAAAGCTTCCTCGGCATCGGCAGCGCTACAATAGCGCTGAAGTAGCGCTAGAATGGTTGCATGTCGACTATCCAGGTGCGTGACCTGCCGGACGACGTGGCCGAGGTGTTGCGGCGTCGGGCCGAAGCTGCCGGCCGGTCGCTCCAGTCGTACATGCGGGAGCAGCTGATCGCGATGGCGCGACGGCGGGACAAGGCCGAGCTGATGGCCGTCGTGGAGCAGACACTGGCCGGCGATCCTGGACCCGGGATGGGCAGCGACGTCGTCGTGGCGACCCTGCGGGAGCTACGGGGTGAGTGAGTACGTCGTCGACGCTGCCGCCGCCGTCTCCGCCCTGGTCGGCAAGGATGCCGTCGGTATCGCCGCGCGCAAGCTGATCACCGAGGCGACGTGCCACGCGCCCCACCTGCTGGACGCCGAGGTCGGGCACGTGCTGCGGAAGGGCGAACGCGCAGGCTGGATCGGCGGGACGGTCGCCAGGACAGCGGTGGCCGCGCTGCCGGACATGATCGACCACCGCTATCCACACATCGGGCGCCTGTCATCGTTGGCCTGGGAGCTTCGGCACACGGTCACGTTCTACGACGGCCTCTACGTCGCGTTGGCGACCGTACTGGATGTCCCACTGTTGACCGGTGACGCGAAGCTGAGCAACGCACCGGGGCTCACCTGCGCGGTGGAGCTGCTCAGCTGACCGGTGGGCCTGCTTCGATCCGGGCGCGGATCTCCCGCATGCGTTCGTCGCTGTGGTGCGGCATTGACCAGCGGGTTTCCATCCACCACGTCGCTCCGGCCTCGGCCCAGGGCGTGACCTGCGCCGCCCCTGTGCCGTCCGCGGGTGTCTCGCCCTCGACGACGATGTCCTGACCGCCGCCGTGCTCGGTCAGCCACGCGCGCAGCGCGCGGACGTCGTCCGGGCCGCCCGACCCGCTGAACTGCGGGATCACACCGTCGCACCGCAGCACGCGGCGCATCGACTTCGGTCGCTGCCACACGCCGACCACCCAGATCGGGATGTGGCCCGCCGCCGGGAGTTCGGTCGGCGGCGCCGAGTACCGGTAGTGCTTGCCGGTGTGGGTCGTCCCGCCCGACCAGAGCGTCCGCATCAGGTCGATGCCCTCGTCCATCATCTCCGCGCGGGTGCGCAGGTCGGACTCCTCATACGTATCGGGCATCACCGAATCGATCGCGCCGACGCCGATCGCCAGGACGGCGCGGCCGCCGGACAGGTCGTTGACCGTGGCGACCTGACCGGCCACCAGCCACGGGCGGCGCCACGGCAGTGGCGTGAGCATCGTGCCCAGCCGGATCCGTTCGGTGACCGTCGCCATCGCCGCCAGCAGCGACCACGCGTCCACGCCGTAGGCCGACTCCCACACGAACACGCCGTCCCACCCGGCCCGCTCGGCGAGGGCCGCGTGTTCCCGCTGCTGGGACGCCGTGCCACCGGGCAACACCACCGCGTATTTCATGCGGCAGTCCTACACCACACCACCGACGAAAAGCCCGACCACGATCGCCAGGACCACCCCGACCAGCGGCGGCACCTTGAACAGCAGCAGCGCCGTGCCGACCGCCAGCATCGCGGCGCCCAGCGGCGTGTGCGCCGCCGTCCACGCCAGCGAGCCGCTCGACTGGGCCAGCAGCGCGACGACCGCGATGCCCAGCGACCGCAGCGCCGACCGGAAGCGGCGCAGGTGGATCAGCCGCGCCCGCAACCGGTCCAGCAGCAGCACCAGCAGCGGCGGCAGCAGCAGTGCCGCCGTCGCCACGGCGGCCCCGGCGTAGCTGTCGACGAAGTACCCGACCGCGATCAGGTACAGCCCGTTGGGGCCGGGGCTGATGTTGCCGACGGCCAGCGAGCTGAGCAGCAGGTGGTCGGGCATCAGACCGGCCGACGACAACTGTCCACGCAGGACCGGCAGGGAGCCGAGCCCGCCGAAACCGAGCAGGCTGGCCAGGAACACCGCGACGAACGTCTGCCCGGCGTTCACTCCGGTTCCCTGCCCTCGAACAGCCACGGCACCGCGACCCCGGCCAGGATCGCCGCCACCAGCACCACCACCGGGTTGTCGATCAGCAACGCCAACCCGAGGTACGCGCCGAACATCAGCGGACCGCGGATCCGGTGCGACCGGACCATGGTGTCGCGCAGCAGCTGCACCGCCAGTGCGACGGCGAAACCGGCGGCCATCCCGGCCACCGCGCGCAGCGGCGTCGCGGCACCGTGCAGCGTGCTGACCGTGTCGTAGACGGCGGCCAGGGCGACCGTGATCACCACGGCCGGCAACATCATGCCCAGCACTGCCGCCACCAGGCCGCGCACGCCGGCGACGGCGCGACCGATCAGGATGGCCTGCGCCAGGATGGTGATGCCGGGCGTCAACCGGCTCAGCACCACCGTGTCCAGGAACTCCTCCTCGGTCAGCCAGCCGCGCCGCAGCGACAGCTGTCGCATCGCGACGATCGTGGCGCTGCCGCCGCCGAACGACGTCGCGCCGATGCGCGCGAAACCGAGGAAGACGGCCAGCCACGGTCGGTTCCCACACGGCTGGCCGTCAGGCATCTAGAACTTCCAGCTGCGGTCCGGCGTCGCCACGTCGATCTCGATGCCGTCCGGGTCGAGGAACTTGAAGAACCGTGGTGGCCATTGCTCCTTGTCCTCGCCGTAGATCTCGATCCCGAACTCCTTCAACGCCTCCACCACGGCGGCCGTGTCCTCGATCTCCACGCCGACGTGGTTGGGGCCCAGGTTGCCGCGCGACCACGGCGTGATGTCGACACGTCCCTCGTCCGGGCGCAGGAGGGAGAAGTTCACCTCGCCGTCGGACAGGTCCATCGCCTTGCCCGGGTAGTGACCGGGGGTGCGTTCGCCGCCCAGACGTTTGAAGCCGAAGACCTTCTCGTAGAACGTGGCCGTCTTCTCCAGGTCCGAGGTGACGACTCCGATGTGCCGGATACGCATTTCGCCTCCGCTATGTGATGTCCGCTGAACAGAAACTCTGTCCGGAGAGCCGACGGCAGCACTGTACGTCCACTCGGAACGTCGGTCAAGCTCGCTGTCGGCAGGATGGACACCAGGACCTAGGATACGCAATACTGTCTGCTGTGCAGAAAGATAATCCGCCTGTCGACGGTGCGGCTCCGACATACCCCATCTCGTCCGTCGACAACGCGCTGCGACTGCTCCAGCTGTTCCGGGAGCAGCAGTCAGTGCGGTTGACCGATGCGTGCGCCTACCTGGACGTCGCGCACTCGACGGCGCACCGGCTGCTGGCCATGCTGGTGCACCACGGTTTCGTCCGCCAGGACCCGACCACCCGCGCCTACCGGCCGGGCCCGACCCTGGTGGAGATCGGCTTGGCGGTCGTGCAGAAAATGGACATCCGCCAGCAGGTCCGCCCGATCCTGGAGAAACTGGCCGCCGAGTTCGAGGAAACGGTGCACCTCACGGTGCTGGAGGGCAACCAGGTCCGCTACCTGGACGCGGTGGAGAGCGAACGCACCCTGCGCGTGGTCGCCCGAACCGGCAACCTGCTGCCGGCGCACTGCACGTCGGCCGGCAAGGCGCTACTCGCCGAACTGACGCCGGCCCGCGTGCGCGAGCTGTATCCCCAGTCCAGGCTGACGACGCAGACGTCCAGCTCGCTGGCCAGCCTGCGATCGCTGGAAGCGGCGTTGGACGACGTGCGTGACCAGGGATACGCCACGAATCACGAGGAAAGCGAGGAGGGCGTCGGCTCGGTGGCGATCGCGCTGCGCGACCGCACCGGCCGCGCGGTGGCGGCGATCGCGGTGGCGGTCCCGGTCAGCCGCCTGAGCCAGAAGATCCAGACCCACATCGTGCGCGCGTTGCGCGAGGCCCAGTCCGAGTTCCAGGCATCCGTCGACTAGTCACCGGCGATGGCGTGGCCGTCCAGGACGTGCCACGCCCGGAAAGTCCGTTCCCTGCCGTCCGGGTGATCCTGTCTGGAGGACGGACAGGGTTGCCGCCAGGGCAATCGCACACATAAGCCTTGTGCCACAACGTATCCGCAGATATCCCAGCGTCCACTCTTGACGTGTCGACACTTCGCGGTCTACGTTCAGTTTCTGTTTTACAGACATAGTGTCTGTCCAATGGAGGACGACCGATGCAGCGAGCGGATGTTGTCGCCGGTACGGCTGTTGCGGCCCTGGGCGCCTTCGCACTGGTCACCGCCCTCAATCTCGCCTTCCTCAGCGACAGCGGGGTGCCAGGGCCTGGTTTCTTCCCGACACTCCTCTCCGGACTGCTGATCGTGTTCGGCGTCCTACTCGCCGTGACCAGCCTGCGGGCCAGGGGAGCACCGACCGAACCAACCGATGGACCCCGACAGCGCGACCGGGTCCTGCGGGCCGGCGCCGTCTGGCTGTGTTTCCTCATCGCCGTGCCCGTGCTGAGCGTCCTGGGTTTCGTGCCCGCCATGGCGATTCTGGTCGCCCTGGTGCTGTTCGGCGTGGAACGACGACTGAACTGGCGTTCGCTGCTGGTGGCCGTCGTCGTTCCCGTTGGCGTGTACGAACTCTTCGTGCACGTGCTCAGCATCCCGCTGCCGACCGGCGTGATCGCCCTCGGTCCCTTCAGCTCGTGAACCAAGCAGAGGATACGAATGTCCGCACTGAGTCACCTGCTTGACGGGCTGGGTACCGCGGTCAGCCCGACGAATCTGCTGTGGATGCTCATCGGCTGCGTGCTGGGCACCGTCGTGGGCATCCTGCCGGGGCTGGGCAGCCCGGCCGCCACCCTCGCCGTACTCCTCCCACTCACCCTGCGGCTCCAGCCGACCACCGGGCTGATCATGATGGCCGGCATCTACCACGGCGCGAAGTTCGCCGGGTCGACCACCGCGATCCTGTTGAACATCCCGACCGAGACGTCCAGCGTCGTCCTCTGCTACGACGGCCACGAGCTGGCCAAGCAGGGCCGGGCCGGACCGGCGATGGGCATGTCGGCGATCTCCGGGTTCATCGCCAGCACGATCGGCGTCATCGCACTGACGTTCACCGCCCCGGTCATCGCGAACCTGGCCGTCAAGTTCGGACCGCCGGAGTTCGCCGCGCTGATGACGTTCGGGCTGTTGCTGGTGATCTCGATGGCCGGCAAGTCACCGATCAAGGGCCTCATCTCGATGGCGCTGGGGCTGCTCGTCGCGACCGTCGGCGTGGACCTCGTGTCGGGCAGCCAGCGCTACACGTTCGGCAACATCAACCTCTACGACGGTGTCCAGTTCATCACGCTCACGCTCGGCCTGTTCGCCGTCGCCGAGGTCCTCGTCAACGTCGAGACCAAACGCGGCCGGTCACTGTTCGCCGTGCCGAAGAAGCTCCGGGAACTGTTGCCCGGCAAGGACGATCTGCGCCGGTGCGCCGGTGCGATCGGGCTGGGGTCGGTCGTCGGGTTCATCATCGGCGCGCTGCCCGGCGGCGGGTCGACCATCGGCTCGTTCGTGTCGTACACCCTGGTGAAGAACACCTCCAAACGGTCCCACCTGTTCGGCAAGGGCGCCATCGAGGGCGTCGCCGGACCGGAGGCGGCGAACAACTCCGAAGCCGGCGGCGCGATGATTCCACTGCTGTCGCTGGGACTGCCGGGCAACGCGAGCACGTCGGTGATGCTCGCGGCGCTGCTGCTCTACGGTGTCCAACCCGGACCACTGCTGTTCAGCCAGCACCCGGAGATCGCGTGGCCGGTCATTGCCAGCCTGTACCTGGGCACGCTGGTGCTGCTGGTGCTCAACCTGCCCCTGATCCCGATGTGGGTGCAGATCCTGCGCATCCCGTACTGGATCCTCTACCCGACGATCCTGGTACTGGCCGTCGTCGGCGCCTACAGCGCCCGCGGCTCCCTGTTCGACGTGTGGATGATGGTCGGCTTCAGCCTGCTGGGCTACGTCTTCCGCAAACTGGGCATCCCGGCGGCGCCGATGCTGATGGCGTTCGTCCTCGGTCCGCAGGCGGAACTCGCCCTGCGCCAGTCCCTCACCCTGTCCAACGACAACCCCATGATCTTCCTCACCCGGCCGATCTCGGCCACCGTTCTCGCGCTGACCGTGGCCGTCGTCGTGTTCTCGGTGGTGAGTCGTCGCCGACGTCGTAAGGAGTCGAGTCATGAAACCGAGCACACTGCGATTGACGGCCGCCCTGGCGGCGATGGTGACCGCGACGACAGCCTGCTCCACCCTGTCGGCGGGAGCGTCGTCCAGCGGGTCGGCGACGCCGAGCAACATCCAGATCGTGGTTGACACCGGTCCCGGCGGCGGCAGCGACATCTTCGCCCGCGAGATCGTGAAACTCGCCCAGCAGGACAAGAGCATCACGGCGAACTGGCCGGTGCTGTCCGAACCGCAGGGCGGCGGCCTGGGCGCGATGGCGTACATGAAGAGCCACGCCGGCAAGACGAACTTCGTGGCGACGTTCACGTCGAAGTGGGTGATCAGCGCGCTGGGCACCAGCAACGCGCCCGCGACGCTGTCGGACCTGACGCCGATCGCGGAGCTGGCCAACGAGACGCAGATCGTGGCCGTGCCGAGCAACTCGCCGTACCACACGTTCAAGGACTTCGTCGCCGACGCCAGGGCACACCCGGGCCGGCTCGTGCAGACCGGCGGTTCGCCCAGTTCGGTGGACAACCTGGTGGCGCTGAAGATCGAGAAGGACACCGGGACGAAGTGGAAGTACCTGTCGTTCGCCGACGGCGGCCCGCGCATCACGGCGCTGCTGCGCGGTGACGCCCAGATGATGATCGGCTCGCAGAGCGACTTCCAGGAGCAGGTCCAAGCCGGCAAACTGCGGATCATCGCGGTGTTCGGGGACAAGCGGATGGCCGCGTACCCGAACGTGCCGACCATGGCCGAGCAGGGCTTCTCCCTGGCCGGGTTGCCCGACCAACTGCAGTTCCGCGGGGTCGCCGGCCCGCCGGGCATGTCCCAGGCGGCCGTGAACTACTACGTGGGCATCCTGAGCAAGCTGGTCAAGTCGCCGGGTTGGCGGCAGTACATGGCCAGTGAGGGCGACCAGACCGAGTTCGTCACCGGCCCGGCCCTCAAGACACTGATCAACCAGTTCACGACGTCGATGACGCCGCTGGTCAGCTCCCTGTCCGGAGCCGGCCAGTGACGATCCCCCTGACCAGGCAGTTGGCCGACTTCGGCGCGGGCGTCACCGCGGCGGACCTTCCCGACGAGGTGGTGCACAACGCCCGCCGCGCCCTCGTCGACTGGCTCGCCGCCACGCTCGCCGGTGCCACGCAACCGGCGGCCGACCGTCTCAACCGTGTCCTTGAGACGGTCGGGCCGGCGGGCGGGGCGAGTGTGGTGGGCCGTGACCGGTCCACCAGCGCCCCGTTCGCCGCGCTGGCCAACGCGTACGCGTCGCACCTGCTGGACTACGACGACATCTACAACCCGCCGTACACCACGGTCCACCTCGGGTCGTGCGTGTGGCCGGTGGTGCTGGCCATCGGCGAGACCCGGCAGGCCGATGGGGCGGCGGCGCTGGCCGCCTACGTGGCCGGCTTCGAGACCGGCGCGCGTGTCGCCGGTGCCGCGGGCGTGCGGCACTACGAGAGCGGTTGGCACGTCACGGGAACCGCCGGTCACCTGGCGTCCGCGGCGGCGGCCGCGAACATCCTGGGCCTGCCCGGTGCGGCGGCCGTGCACGCGCTCGGCGCGGCGTCGACGCAGGCGGCCGGCATCCGCGAGGTGTACGGCAGCGACACCAAGGCGCTGCACCCGGGCAAGGCGGCGATGGACGGCGTGCTGTCCGGGCTGCTGGCCGAGGAGGGGTTCACGGCGACGGAGACGGCGATCGAGGGCCCGATGGGCCTGTTGAGTGTCGTGACACCCAGCCCGGTGCCCGAACGGCTGGTCGAGGGCCTGGGCGACACGTGGTTCGTACTGGACAACGGGCACAAGCTGTACCCGAGCGCGTCGCTGACGCACCCGCCGATCGACGCGGTGCGTGCCATCCTGGCCGGTCGTCCCGTCGACCCGGACCGGATCGTCCGTATCGAGGTGCGGATGGCGCCGTTCGCCGCGGAGGTGACGGCGCTACGCCAGCCCGACACCGGCGCGGCGGCCAAGTTCAGCACGGCGCACTGCATCGCCGTGGCGCTGCGGAACGGTTCGGTCCGGCCGTCCGACTTCGCCGACGGCGTCGCCACCGATCCCGCGATCGCGGCGTTGCGTGCCCTGGTGGACATCGTCGCCGACCCGGACATGGGCAAACGCGGGACGCACGTCAGCATCGAACTGGACAACGGCGACATCCTGGACCAGAAGGTCGCGCAGAACCGGGGCACCCCGGCCGATCCGCTGTCCGATGACGACCTGGCCGGCAAGCTGCTGGCCGCCGCCGAGCCCTACCTGGACACGTCCGCCGCCCTGGACCTGGTGGACCGCTGCTGGGAGTTCGACCGGCTGCCGGCGATCGCGGACGTGCTGGGACCGCTGACCGACCGGCTGGCCGCGGCGTCCTGAGGGGACTACGGTCGCCGTGGATGCGGCAAGGAGGCTGCGATGGCATCGGTCAGCGTGCGCTACATCGTGGACGACGTGGACGCGGCGATCGCGTTCTACGTGGGGCGCCTGGGTTTCACCGAGGTCATGCACCCGGCGCCGACGTTCGCGATGCTGTCGCGCGGTGACCTGCGGCTGGTACTGAGCGCACCGGGCGGTGGCCCCGGCGGTGGGCAGGCCATGCCGGACGGCCGGGTGCCCGAACCCGGTGGGTGGAACCGGTTCGCGTTGCAGGTGGCGGACCTGGACGCGGTCGTCGCGCGGTTGCGGGCGGCCGGCGTCCGGTTCCGCAACGACATCGTGGAGGGTGTCGGTGGCCGGCAGGTGCTGGTCGACGACCCGGCCGGCAACCCGGTCGAACTGTTCCAGCCGACCCGGCCGGAGGCCCGGCTGCAGAGTTCCTAGCCGGGAACGGATTCGGCGGCGGAGTAGGCGGCGCTCACGGTCGCCCGGTTGAACACGTGCCACGTGGTGGCGACGACGACCAGCGCGACGACGAAACCGGCCCAGTAGGGTGCGGTGATGCCGAACCGGGCGGCCACCGCACCGCCCAGGAGGGCTCCGACGCAGTTGCCGCCCGCCGCGATGAACAAACCGGTGCTGCCGACCCGGCCCAGCATGTCCGGTGGGGTCAGCCGTTGCCGCAGCGACGAGCCGACGATGCTCCACATCGTGCCGTGCACACCGAACAGGAACAGCACGACGCCGACGAGCACGGCGTCGCGCAGGGTGGCCAGCGCGAGGTGGGTGCCGGCCTCGATCAGCAGGCCGATCCGCAGCGTCCAGGTGGCCGTGACCCACCGGATGAGGCGCTGCCCGATCACCGAGCCGAGCAGTCCGCCCAGAGCCATGCAGGTGAACAGCACGCCGTAGCCGACCGAACCGAGGTGCAGCCGTTCCTTCACCAGCAGCACGAGCACGGCGGTCGCGGCCGTGAGGGTGAGGTTGAGCAGGCCGATCAGGATCGTCATGGTGCGCAGCAGCCGCTGCCGCATCAGCCAGCGGAACCCGGCGACGATCTCGCCGCGGAACGACGGCACGTGGCCGTCGGCCACCTGCGTCCGGTAGGTGCCCGACACCAGCCCGATGAGCACGGCACTGGCGGCGTACGTGCCGGCGTTGACCAGGAACGGGATGCTGGCGGCGACGGCGAACAGGAAGCCGCCCAGCGGACCGGCCACCATCTGCTGCATCAGCAGCGTGCCGCCGAACAGCCACCCGTTGGCGCGTTCCAGCTGTGCCCTGGGCGCGACCGCGGGAACCATCGCCTGGCTGGCGGACCGGAACACGACCTCGCCGGTGTTGATGACGAACAGGATCGCGTACAGCAGCGGGATGCCGGCGTGCCCGGTGACGATCGCCGTGGCCAGCGACGTCATGGCGGCGACCCGGACCCAGTCGATGACCACCATCAGC
>DASZXM010000936.1:0-2735 GCA_035546415.1 Pseudonocardiaceae bacterium | reverse complement strand
GCGACCACGGTGACCTCGGACGCCCACGGCACCCAACTGCCGTCCCGCGTCGACGCGCGAATCCGCACCCGCCGCCCCGGCGCCAACCCGGTGACGGCGACCCGCACCGGCTCGTCGATCCGGCTGCGCGACGGCTCGACGACGTGTTCGGCCATGGTCCCCCCTCGTATCCGGCAGCAGTCTGCCGGGTTTCGCCGGTCACCACCATCGAGTCCGGCCAGGAGCGCGTCGTACTTTCGGTCGATCCAGGCCGGAGCCCGCGCTCATACGATGATTCCGTGCCATCGCCCCTGCGCTCGGTGTGGAACGAGCCGCGCCCCGATCCGCCGCCGCGCCGGTGGCTGGACTGGCTGCTCGTGGGCGCCGTCGTCGTGGCCGTCGTGCTGGAGGGGATCTTCCGGTCCGACCTGGACTTCCGGGTCGTGTCCGTGGTGCTGGGCGTCGGGTTGGCGCCCACGCTGCTGTGGCGGCGCAGCCGGCCGCTGCCGATGCTCACGATCGCGTTCGTGCTCTCCGCCCTGCAACCGCTCCTGACCCACGGGCAGCCCACCGACCTGCACACCCTGGTGTACCTGCTGTTGCTGCCGTTCGCGTTGGTGCGGTGGGGATCCGGGCGCGACATCGTGCTCGGCTCGGCCGTCATCCTGGGCACGATCGGCATCGAGGTGCTGGTCGGGACCACCAGCGTCGGTGACGGCGTCGGCGGGTTGGCGTTGCTGGTGGCCTTCCTGGCCGTCGCCGCCGCGCTGCGCTACCGGGCCAGGGCCCGCGTCCGGGAGATCACGCAGGCCAAACTGCTGGAACGCGAACGCCTGGCCCGCGACCTGCACGACACCGTCGCGCACCACGTGTCCGCGATGGCGATCCGCGCGCAGGCCGGACTGGCGATGGCCGGCGCCCAGCCGGAGGCGGCCACCGAGGCGCTGCGCGTGATCGAAGCCGAGGCGACCCGCGCGCTGGCCGAGATGCGCGCCATGGTCCGCGTCCTGCGCCGCGACGAAGGCGCCGAGTTGACGCCCAGCCCGCGCATCGCGGACATCGCCGCGCTGAGCCAGGCGCGCACCGGTCCGATGGTGTACGTGCGGATCGACGGCGACGTCGACGACGTGCCCGAGTCGGTGGGCACCACGATCTACCGGCTGGCCCAGGAGTCGGTCACCAACGCCCGCCGACACGCCAGGCACGCGACCCGCATCGAGGTCAGCGTCGCCGCCGACGACACGTCGGTGCGCCTGCGGGTCAGCGACGACGGCGAGGCGCACGTCTCCGGCACCGGCGGCTACGGCCTGATCGGCATGGCCGAGCGTGCCGGGCTGCTGGGCGGAACCTGTGAGGCGGGCCCCGGCCCGGACCGCGGCTGGACCGTGACCGCCGTGCTACCACGCACCGGATCGACCCGGTGAGCGGCCCGTGAGCGGCATCCGGGTCGTCGTCGCGGACGACCAGGAGATCGTGCGCACCGGTCTGACCATGATCCTCGACGCCCAGCCGGACATCGAGGTCGTCGGCCAGGCCGCCGACGGGCACCAGGCCGTCGAGGTGGCCCGCAGGCTGCGGCCGGACGTGTGCCTGTTCGACATCCGCATGCCGATCGTGGACGGCATCGAGGCCACCCGCAGACTCGCCGGACCGGATGTGGCCGACCCGCTGGCCGTCGTCGTGATCACCACGTTCGACCTCGACGAGTACGTCTACGCCGCACTGCGGGCCGGGGCGCGCGGCTTCCTGCTCAAGGACGCCGGCACCGAGATGCTCACCCAGGCCGTGCACGCCGCCGCGGCCGGCGACGCCCTCATCGCGCCCAGCGTCACCGCGCGCCTGCTGGAGGCGTTCGCCGACACCGGGCCCGCCGAACGGACGCAACCGATCGAGCCGCTCACCGCGCGCGAGGAGCAGGTGCTCGCCGCGGTCGCGGCCGGCCGTACCAACACCGAGATCGCCGACGAGCTGTACATCACGCTCAGCACGGTGAAGACCCACGTCACCAGCCTGATGACGAAACTCGGCGCCCGGAACCGGGTCGAGATCGCGATCTGGGCCTACGACACACGACGCGTTCGCCGAAAGTACTAGTCGCCATCGGACGACCGGACGGTTCAGGTCCGGCCCGCGCTCCGATGAGCCGGACCCCCGCCGACGGCGACGATTCCGGTCATGACATCCAAGTGGCTCGTGCCCACCGGTCTCATCGTCCTCAGCTTCGTGCCGGTCATCGCCGGCGGCTCCCGCCTGGCGCAACTGGCCAACGGCGGCCCGGTCACGGCCGACAGCGCGCGATTCTTCGCCGACCCGGTCCCGGTCGTGGCACACATCGTCGGCGCGTCGACGTTCGCCATCCTGGGCGCGTTACAGTTCTCCGCGCCCTTCCGCCGCGGACACCCGCGATGGCACCGTGTGGCCGGCCGGGTCGTGGTGCCGGCCGGTCTGGCGGTGGCGCTGTCGGGCATGTACATGGCGGTGTGGTACCCGCACCCGGCGAACGTCGGCACGGTGCTGACCGGCTTCCGCCTGGTGTTCGGCACGGCGATGGCGGCGTCGATCGTCCTGGGGTTCCTGGCGATCCGGCGCCGGGACGTGCGCGCGCACCGGGCCTGGATGATCCGTGGCTATGCGATCGGCCTGGGCGCCGGCACCCAGGTGTTCACCCAGAGCGGCTTGATCCTCGCCACGGGCCCGCTGACCATGTCCGGCAACACGTACTCGATGCTGGCCGGCTGGCTGATCAACATCGCGGT
>DASZXM010000935.1:0-2169 GCA_035546415.1 Pseudonocardiaceae bacterium | reverse complement strand
CCGGCACGCCGACGACGTGCCGCTGGTCGTGCCGGACCGGGACGCGGGGGAGTTGGCGTGCGTCGGCGCCGCGGTGACGCGGCCGACGGCGTGGCTGGACGAGATCGCGTTCATCGAGTCCACGGCCGAGTTGGAGGGCATCCGGCGCGACCTGGCGGCCCGCGCGACGGCGATCGCCACGGCCAACGGCGCCGCTCCCGGCACGGCCGACATCGTCGAGATGTCCACGGTCGCCATGCCCTACAGCCCGTCCGGGACGGTCCGGATGCGGGTGCGGGTGGCGGGCTCCGCCGACGCGTTGGTGCGGGCATGACCTACATCGGCGCCGCGACGGCGATCACGGCGGCCGACGTCCCCGCCCTGTACGAGGGGGCGAAGTTCTACTCGCCCGCGGTGGGTGACGCCGGGATGAGTTCGATGCTGTCGTGGGCGGTGAGCCTGTTGGAACGCAACGGCCCCGTCGTGCTGATCCGGCCGGACGCGATCGCCCCGCAGACCCGGTGCGTGTCCCTGTGCGTGATCGGTTCCGGCGCCGCGCTGGCCGACCTGCCGCCCTCCGGCGACGAGTTCGCCCTGGCCGTGCGGGAGGTCGAGCACATCACCCGCCGGCACGTGGGTGCCGTCTATCCGCTGGCGGCGGCGACGGTCAGCGCGCTGGTGCCGTTGGTGGCCGCGTCGCAGCTGGACGTGCCGTTGCTGGACGCCGACGGGATGGGCCGGACGTTCGCGCTGATCCACCACACGGCGATGCACCTGGCCGGACTGTCGCCGACACCGCTGGTCGCGCGGGGTGCGACAGGGGAGACGGTGTCCATCACGGTGCCGGCCCCCGCTCGGGCGGACACCCTGTTGCGGTCCAATGTGGACACTCTGGGCGGCTGGGCGGCGCTGGCCTCCTATCCGTGCACGGCAGGCGACCTGCGACACGCCGCGCTGCCCGGCACGGTGTCGCGCCTGGTCAACGTGGGCCGGTTGCTGCTGGAGTCGGTCGACCCGGACGTGCTGGTGACGCGGTTGGCCGCGGTGACCGGGTGTCGGCGGGTCGGCCGCGGCCGGATCGTCGAACTGGAGCACCTGAGCCGGCCCAGCGACGTGACGATCCCGGCGCACCCGTCGACCGTGGTGATCGACGAGGTCGGCGGGCAGGGGCGGTTGCTGCGGTTGGAGCTGCGGTCGGAGATCGTCGCGGTGTTCGCCGACGGCGCGCTGGCGGCGGCCGCGCCGGACCTGATCTGTCTGCTGGACGTGCTGCGCGGCGAACTGGCCACATTGGACAGTCTGGAGCCGGGCGACCTGGTGGACATCCTGGTGATGCCGGCCGACGCGGTGTGGTACTCGACGGAGGGGTTGGACATGGTGGGCCCGGCGTCGCACGGTATTCCGCTCGACCATCCGAGGCGCCGGTGAGGACGCGGCCGGCCACGGCGCCCCTGGATCTGGCCGAACTGCTGCGCGTGGACCCGTTGGCGCGGGCGGACGCGGTGCACGTCGCCGACCCTGGCCGGCGCGTCGACCAGGTGATCCTGGCGGAGACGTTCGAACGGCTGCGCCGCACGACACCGCACTCACTGGTCGTGCTGCACGACGAGGCGGCGACGGGCGGCTGGTCTCTGGCGGCGGCCCTGCACGTGGCGTGGGAGCGGAACGCGGCGGGGGTCGTCGTGCCGCGCCCGGCGATGAGTTCGTCCAGCGCGGTGCTGGCGGAGCGGTTGAGCATGGCGCTGCTGGTCATCGACGACGACCCGGTGGACGTGGCGTTGACGCTCGCCGGGCAGGCGAGTGCGCCCCAGGCGGCCCGGGCGTCGCGGGTGGCGCTGTGCGCGGAAAGGCTGGCGGAACAGTCGAGCATCCGCGGTGTGCTGGGCGTGTTGAACGCGGAACTGGCGCCGGTCCCGGTGGCCCTGGTCATCGGCGGTTCGGTCGCCGCGGGCCGCTCGGCCGCGGTGCGCGGGCCCGACCCGGTGCGGGTGGAGATCAACGGCGTCGACGGACGCCCGTGGGCCGAACTGGTCGCATCGGTGCGGTCGTCGGCGTCGGCGGGACACGTGGCGGCGGTGCTGCGATTGGCGCGGCTACCGTTGGTGGCGGCGTGGGCGCAGGCCCGGTTGAACACGTCCACACAGGCGGTCCAGGAACAGGCCGCGTTCCAGTTGCTGCGGCGGATGGCCT
>DASZXM010000934.1:0-8218 GCA_035546415.1 Pseudonocardiaceae bacterium | reverse complement strand
GGACACGGTCGCCGAGCGTGCCCCAGACCTGGCCGGCCGGCTGCACGTGATCGCCCAGGACGCGCTCACCCTGACGGCCGCCGACCTGCCCGTCGAGCCGACGGCGCTGGTGGCGAACCTGCCGTACAACGTGGCCGTGCCGGTCGTGCTGCACCTGCTGGCCGAACTGCCCGGCCTGGCGCACGGCCTGGTGATGGTGCAGGCCGAGGTCGCCGACCGGCTGGCCGCGGGGCCGGGCAGCCGGACGTACGGCGTGCCCAGCGTGAAGGCCGCCTGGTACGCGGACGTGCGTCGGGCCGGCACCGTGCCCAGGTCGGTGTTCTGGCCGGTGCCCAACGTCGACTCCGCACTCGTCGCGTTCACCCGCAGGCCGGTCCCGGCGGATGTGGACCGGGCCGCCGTCTTCGCACTCGTCGACGCCGCGTTCGCGCAGCGCCGCAAGACGCTGCGGGCCGCGCTGGCCGGCTGGGCCGGATCCGCGGCCGAGGCCGGCCAGCTGCTCGAAGCGGCCGGAGTGGACCCTGCGTCGCGCGGTGAGCAGCTCTCCGTGACCGACTTCGCCCGGCTCGCTGAGGTGGCGCATAAGGCGTGACCTGCGACGCCTGAGGTGTCCGACGGCTGTGTGACGTACACCGTTACACCCGGTTGTCCGCTTGCCATCGGGGTGGGCCATCGGTTGTACTAGCTATACCCATCCAGAGCGGCTGAGGGACCTGGCCCGCAGAAGCCGCAGCAACCACCCGGCGACGGGCAGGTGCTAACGCCAGGACCGATGGAGGACTCGTGGACCTCACTCGCCGCCGGACGGTCGACCAATGCCGTCGGACCGCAACGGGCTGTCGTGGCTGACTCGTAACACCTCGCGCGGAACAGTCCTGCCCAGCCCGTAACAGGGCGACCTCGAAATCAACCCCGACGACGCCGACGACCCGGCGCGTCGAGTGCTGCCCGGGAGTAGCCGTGATCACTGTCGAAAACCTGACCAAGTCGTATACCGGTCCCGTCGTCGCGCTCGACGACATCACCCTGGACGTGCAGGAAGGCGCGCTGTACGGGGTCGTCGGACCCAGCGGCGCCGGCAAGTCCACCCTGGCCCGGTGCGTCGCGCTGCAGGAGCGGCCGGACCGCGGTGCGATCCGGGTCGGCGGCACCAACCTCATGGCCCTGGGCAGCACGCAGCTGCGGCAGGCCCGCCGGCAGATCGCCCTGCTGCCCGCCGAGCAGACGCTGCTCACCCAGCGCACGGCCGCCGGCAACATCGCCGTGCCGATGGAACAGGCCGGGGTGGCCGGCCCGCAGCGCCGCACCCGGGTCGGCGAGCTGCTCGACCTGGTCGGCCTGACCGACCGCGCGGGTGTGCAGCCCGACCAGCTCACTCCCGGCCAGCGCCGCCGCGTGCTGGTGGCCAGGGCCCTGGCCGGCGGTGCGACGGTGCTGCTGGCCGACGAGCCGACCGGTGACCTGGACACCACCGACGCCAGCGCGGTGCTGACGGTGTTGGACCGGGCCCGCGCCGAACTCGGCGTGACCGTGGTGTTGGTCACCCGGGACGCGAGCGTCATCCGGCGGGTGTGCGACGACGTGGCGGTGCTGGACGGTGGCCGTCTGGTGGAGCACGGCAAGCTGCTCGACCTGGCCGCCGACCTGGGCACCTGGACGGCGTCGGCCGTGCTGCCCGCGGTGCACGCCGAGCTGTCGCCCGCCGCGCGGGCCGCGTTGACGTCCCGGTACGACCGGGTCGCGGACATCGTGCTGATCGGATTCGCCACGGTCGGGGCCCTGTTGCCGGAGGCAGCCAGCCGCTTCGGCGCGGACATCTCGATCATCGGCGGTGGCCTGACGCGCCTGGGCGACACGCCGGTGGCGCGGTTCCAGGTGGGCGTGCGGGGCGAGCGGGCGGACAGCGCCCTGGCGTGGATCGCCGACCGGGGCGCCGTGGTGCACCGGCCGACGGCGGGCCCGCAGGGTGTCGCGGCCTGAGCCGGCCGGGGTGGATGGCTGAGTGGGGTGCCGTGGTGTGCCGGTCGGCGGCGGGTCCACGGGGTGTCGTGGCGCGAGCCGGCTGGTGTGGGTGGCTGAGTGGGTTCGCGGCCTGAGCCGGCCGGGGTGGATGGCTGAGCGGGGCGCTGGTCCGCGGCGGGTGCGCGGGGGTCGCGGCCTGAGCCGGTTCGCGGGCATCCGGCCAGGTCGAGGCGGCAGGTCGGGTCGCGGCCTGCCCTCCCGCGCCAGTGGCACATGGCGGCCTTCCGTAGGCTCGTGGTGTGCTTGCTGTCGTCCCACCGCCGGTCACCGTCCGCGTGCCAGCCAAGGTCAACCTGCATCTCGCGGTCGGCGACCGTCGACGTGACGGCTACCACGACCTGACCACCGTGTTCCAGGCGCTGTCGCTGACCGACGAGGTGGTCGTCGCCGCGGCGGACGAGCCGGGTGTCGAGGTCACCGGTGACGGCGCGGCCATGGTGCCGGCCGGCGTGGACAACCTGGCGTGGCGCGCGGTGGAGACCCTCGCCGAGTACGTCGGCCGCGACCTGGCCGAAACCCGCATCCGGGTGCTGATCCGCAAGGCGATCCCGGTGGCGGGTGGCATGGCGGGCGGCAGCGCCGACGCGGCCGCCACCCTCGTCGGCCTGGCGGCGCTGTGGAAACTGGACATCGGCCGGGACGAACTGGCCACGGTGGCCGCGCAACTGGGCAGCGACGTGCCGTTCATGCTGCACGGCGGCACGGCACTGGGCACCGGCCGCGGCGAGCAACTGGTCCCGGTGCTGAGCCGACACACGTTCCACTGGGTCGTCGCCCTGGATCGCGGTGGCCTGCGGACCCCGGACGTGTACGGCGAACTGGACCGGCTGCGCGGCGAGGGCCGGCAGTCGCGCACCGGTGACGTCGAGCCGGTGCTGGAGGCACTGGCGTCCGGCGACCCCCGCCAACTGGCGCTGCTGCTGGGCAACGACCTCCAGGCGGCGGCCGTGTCGCTGCGCCCGTCACTGCGCCGCACCCTGCGCGCGGGCGTCGCGGCGGGCGCGCTGGCCGGCCTGGTCAGCGGCTCCGGCCCGACGTGCGCGTTCCTCTGCCTGGACGGCGAGTCGGCGGTCCGGGTGGCCGCCGAACTGGCCGGCGCC
Organism: Pseudonocardiaceae bacterium; assembly: GCA_035546415.1. GTDB lineage: Bacteria > Actinomycetota > Actinomycetes > Mycobacteriales > Pseudonocardiaceae > DATEPR01. The sequence goes on along the minus strand of DASZXM010000934.1, from coordinate 5,096 downwards.
GGCGTGTGCCGCACGGTCCGCGTCGCCCAGGGCCCGGTCCCGGGCGCCCGGGTCGTCGGCGGCGAGGACTCACCGCGCCCGGTCCCACCTGAAGTACACGCGTGACGCACGTCCCGCCCGGCTAGTGAAAGCGTGGTCATGGCCAACCTGGTCAACCTTGAGTCCGTGCACAAGAGCTTCGGTGTCCGGCCGTTGCTCGACGGTGTGTCGCTCGGCGTCGGTGACGGTGACCGGATCGGTGTCGTCGGTCTGAACGGTGGCGGCAAGACGACGCTGCTGGAGGTGTTGGCCGGTGTCGAGCCCGCCGACTCCGGCCGGGTCAGCCGGGCACGGGACCTGCGGTTGGCCGTCGTCACGCAGCGGTCCGAAGTGGACGACGCCGTCACCGTGCGGCAGGCCGTCATCGACCCGTTGGGCACGTCCGCCGACCACGAGTGGGCCGCCGATCCGCGCGTCCGCGGGGTGCTGCGGGGTCTCGGTATCGACGTGCTCGGGTTGGACGCGAAGGTCGGCACGATGTCCGGTGGTGAGCGGCGCCGGGTCGCGCTCGCGGCCGCCTTGGTGCGGGAGCTGGACCTGTTGGTGTTGGACGAGCCGACCAACCACCTGGACGTCGAAGGTGTCCGCTGGCTGGCCGACCACCTGCTGGCCAGGCGGTGCGCGCTGGTCGTCGTGACCCACGACCGGTGGTTCCTGGACACCGTGTGCACACGCACCTGGGAGGTCGCCGGGGGCCAGGTCGAGCAGTACGAGGGCGGTTACGCGGACTGGGTGTACGCCCGCGCGGAACGGGCCCGGCTGGCCGACGCCGCCGAGGAGCGGCGGCGCAACCTGGCCCGCAAGGAGCTGGCATGGTTGCAGCGCGGCGCGAAGGCGCGCACGTCCAAGCCGCGTTACCGGGTGCAGGCCGCCGAGGAGCTGATCGCCGACGTGCCGGCGCCCCGCGACAGCCTCGAACTGGTGTCGTTCGCCAAGCGCCGCCTGGGAAAGACGGTGCTGGAGCTGGAGGGTGTGACCCTCACCGCGGGGCCGCGGACGCTGCTGTCCGACGTGACGTGGCGGATCGGGCCGGGTGACCGGATCGGCCTGGTCGGCATCAACGGCTCGGGCAAGACGACGCTGCTGCGGCTGCTCGCCGGTGAGCAGGAACCCGAGGCGGGCAGGCGCGTCCAGGGCCAGACGGTCCGGCCGGCGCACCTCACCCAGGAGCTCGTCGACCTGCCCGGTGAGCTGCGCGTACTGGAGGCCGTCGAGGAGATCGCCGGCCGGGTGGTGTTGGGCAAGCAGGAGCTGTCCGCGTCGCAGCTGGCCGAGCGGTTCGGGTTCCCGGCGTCCCGGCAGTGGACGCCGGTGGCCGACCTGTCCGGTGGCGAGCGGCGGCGACTGCAGCTGACCCGGCTGCTGATGGGCGAGCCGAACGTGCTGCTGCTCGACGAGCCGACCAACGACCTGGACATCGACACGCTGCAACAGCTGGAGGACCTGCTCGACTCGTGGGCCGGCACGATGGTCGTCGTGTCGCACGACCGGTATCTGGTGGAACGGGTGTGCGACACGGTCGTCGCGCTGCTCGGCGACGGCCGCATCACCCACCTGCCCGGCGGGATCGACGAGTATCTGCGCAGACTCTCCGCCGCCCAGCCCGCACCGGTCGCCGCTGCCGCTGCCGCTGCCGCACCGCCGTCCAGCGCGGCCGAGCAGCGCACCGCCCGCAAGACGTTGGCCCGCCTGGAACGCCGCCTGGAGACGCTGAGCGGGCGGGTGGCGCAGCTGAACGAGGCCATGGCCGACGTGGGCGCCGACGCCGACCGCCTGACCGAGCTGGACGCGCAGCTGCGCGCGGTCCGGGCCGAGCAGGACGAGGTCGAGGAACAGTGGCTGGCAGCGGCCGAGGAAGCCGGGGCGTAGCGGGAATGCGCACCCCGGGAGCGGCCAAGGAGGCTGGGGCGTAGCGGGAACGCGCGCCCGGGCAGCAGGCGATGGCTAAGCTCCCGGACTATGAGTCGGTTTGTTGACATGCTGCTGGCCACCGCTGCCGGGTCGACCCAGGGGATCGTGACCGGTGAGCCCGGGCAGCCGCGCCGCCGGACGTGGGGCGAGGTCAACGGGCAGGCCCGCGAGATGGCCTCGGCGCTGGTGGCCGGCGGTCTGGCGCCCGGTTCGGCGGTGGCAGTGCTGGCCGCGGAGCCCGCGCTGATCGCGCCCGCGGTGCAGGCGGTGTGGCTCGCCGGCGGCAGCGTCACCATGCTGCACCAGCCGACTCCGCGCACGGACCTGGCCGAGTGGTCGCAGGACACGGTCCGCGTACTGGACATGATCGAGTCGAACCTGGTGCTGCTCGGCGCCCCGTTCGACGCGCTCGCCCCGGTGCTGGACGAGCACGACGTGCACTACCGGATGCTGCCCGACCTGCTCGGCGGCGAGCCGTTGGCCGACGTCGTGCCGGCCGCGGAGGAGGACACCGCGCTGTTGCAGCTGACCAGCGGTTCCACCGCCGACCCGAAGGCCGTCCGGATCACGCACGGCAACCTGTACGCGAACATCATGTCGATGAAGCAGGCCGCCGCGCTGCGACCGGGCGAGGACGTCATGATGTCGTGGCTGCCGCTGTTCCACGACATGGGCATGGTCGGCTTCCTCACCCTGCCGATGACGGTCGGCGTCGAACTGGTCAAGACCACACCCGCGGACTTCCTGTCCGGCCCGCTGCTGTGGCCGGCGCTGATCAGCAAGTACCGCGCGACGATCACGGCGGCCCCGAACTTCGCCTACGCCATGGTGGGCAGGCGGATGGCGAAGGTCGACGACCCGGACGCCTACGACCTGTCCCGGCTGCGGATCGCGCTCAACGGCGCGGAACCCATCGACGAGGCGGCGGTGCGCGGTTTCGTCGAAGCAGGCGCGAAGTTCGGCATGCCGGCCGAGTGCGTGCTCCCGGCGTACGGCATGGCGGAGGCGACGCTCGCGGTGTCGTTCGCCCCGCTGTTCACCGGCCTGACGGTCGACGTCATCGACGCGGACCAGTTGGAGGCGAAGAACAAGGCTGTGCCGGCGGCATCCGGCAACACGCGGACGTTCTCGTTGCTCGGCCCGCCCCTGCCCGGCCTGGAGGTGGTGGCGGTCGACGAACACGGCGGCGCACTCGGCGACCGGGAGGTCGGCGAACTCCGGGTGCGCGGCGCGGCAGTGACCCCAGGCTACCTGACGATCAACGGCCCGTTGGCCACCCAGGACGCCGAAGGGTGGTTGTCCACAGGTGATCTCGGCTACCTTGCCGACGGCCAGGTGGTGGTGTGCGGCCGGATCAAGGACGTGATCATCATGGGCGGCCGCAACATCTACCCGACGGACATCGAACGCGCGGCCCAGTCCGTGCAGGGTGTCCGCCCCGGCAACGCGGTCGCGATCCGACTGGACGCGGGCAGCAGGCGCGAGCGGTTCGCGGTCGCCGTGGAGTCCACACTGGCCGGTGACCGGACGGCGGAACAGGAACTGGGTAAGGAGATCACGGCCCGCGTGGTGGACGCGGTCGGCGTCCGCCCGGTCGGCGTGTTCGTGCTGAAGGCAGGCTCACTGCCCAAGACCCCGTCCGGCAAGCTGCGCCGCGCGGCGGCCGCCGAACTGGTGGCCGACCGCGTGAGCTGAGGCGCGGCGGGACTTCAGGACGCGTGGAAGGTGTTCTGCGCGGCTTCCAGGCCCTTCGTGATCAGGGCCTCCGTGGCGTCCGCCGCCCGGTCCAGGACGAACGCCAGCTCCTTGCGTTCCACCGTGGAGAAGTCACGCAGGACGAAGTCGGCCGGGTCCATCCGGCCCGGGGGGCGGCCGATGCCGACCCGCACCCGGTAGTACTCCTTGGTGCCCAACGACTTCGTGATCGACCGCAGGCCGTTGTGGCCGTTGTCACCGCCGCCGAGCTTCAGCCGGATCGCGTCGAACGGTATGTCCAGCTCGTCGTGGATCACCACGATCGCGTCCGGTGCCACCTTGAAGAACCGGGCCAGGCCCGCCACCGGGCCGCCGGACAGGTTCATGAACGACCTCGGCTTGGCCAGCACGATCCGGCGGCCGGCCAGCCGGCCCTCCAGGACGTCCGCGCCCGCCTTGTGCGACTTGAACCGGCCGCCGACCCGGTCGGCCAGTTCGTCGGCGACGAGGAAGCCGACGTTGTGCCGGTTGCCGACGTAAGCGGGACCGGGGTTGCCCAGTCCCACGACGAGTGCGATGTCCTCGCTGCTCACCATGGCCCGTGCTACTCCCGGTCCCGTTGCGAAGAAGAGAAGCGGCTCAGCCCTCGTCGGACTCGCCCTCGGCCGCCTCGGTGGCCTCGGCCTCGCCACCCTCCAGCTGGGCGGCGGTCGGCGCGACGACGACGTTGACGACCAGCGTCTCCGGGTCGATGGCCAGCGTCACGCCCTGCGGCAGGGTCAGCTGCGCCGCCGTGATCTGGGTGCCGGCCTCGGCGTCCTCGACGGAGACCTCGACCTGCTCCGGGATGTGCAGCGCCTCGGCCTCGACCGTGACGGTGGGCTGCTCCAGGTTGATCAGGGTGCCCGCGGCCGCGTCGCCGGTGACGATCACCGGGATGTCCACGGAGACCTTCTCGCCACGGCGGACCAGCAGCAGGTCGACGTGCTCGATGTAGTTCTTGATCGGATGGGTGGTGACCGTCTTGGTCAGCGCCAGTTCGGTGCCGGACGAGTCGATGTCGAGCGTCAGGACGGCGTTCTGGCCGTGCTCACGGACTACACGGGCGAACTCAAGCGCCGGCAGAGCCAGGTGCTTCGGGTCGGAACCGTGGCCGTAGAGCACCGCGGGGATCTTGCCGGCGCGGCGGGTACGGCGAGCGGCGCCCTTGCCGAACTCGGTACGCGGCTCGGCGGCGAGACGGACCTCGGACACGGTGGTGCACTCCTCGAATGAATGGTGCGGACAGGCCGGGTAGTGGAGCGGGGGCGGTCACCTCAGGCGGCGGGTGCGCGAAACGGACAGCATGCGGCATCCCAGCCGCCGCGTCGATCACGCCGGGCGGAAGGCCCGTCCTCGCCGAGGCAACCCAACCAGTGTAAGCCGATTCGTTGGCAGACGGTCAACCGGGG
>DASZXM010000933.1:0-9320 GCA_035546415.1 Pseudonocardiaceae bacterium | reverse complement strand
CCGGCCGGGCCCCCCCCGTTGGCGGGGGGGGCCCGACTCGTGTCCCCGGCGCGCCTCCCGCCGGGCAAGCTCGGTTCGGCCGTACTGATCAGCCGTGCACGATGTAGGACTCCAGCTGTTCGCGGTCGGTCTCCAGCTGGCTGATCCGGCTCTTCACGACGTCACCGATGCTGACGATGCCGACCAGCCGGCCGTCCTCGGTCACCGGCATGTGCCGGATGCGGCGCTCGGTCATGATCTCCGCCAGCTGGTCGACGGTGTCACCGGGCGCACAGGTCAACACGTCCGCGGTCATGATCTCCGCGACGGCGGCGGACAGCAGCTCGGCCCCGCGGTCACGCAGCCGGCGCACCACGTCCCGCTCGGACACGATGCCGATGAGCCGCTCGTCGTCGGTCACCACGGCGGCACCGATGTTGTGCTCGCCGAGCGTGGCCACGAGCTGCTCGACCGTTGCCGTGGGCGCGACGGTCGCGACCTCGTGGCCCTTGCGCCGAAGCACGTCCGAGATCCTCATCCCGACACCCCGATCCCCGGTTCGGTGTCGACCGGACGCCGTTGACCGGTCGCGGTTCCGTCCAGGGTAGGGGGTGACGTGGATCACGCCAAGGCGTCGAATCGATCGACACCCACCTGGCTCACGCTGCGGCTCCCGGTGATCACGCATCGCAGTTCCCGGTGGCCACACCTGTGCCGACGGACGGTCCCGTCCAGCTAAGGTGCGGTTGGTGAGAGCACTGCGCCGATTCACCGTCCGGCCCGGGTTGCCGGCACCGCTGGCCGAGTTGCACACGCTGGCCATGAACCTGCGCTGGACCTGGCACCCGGCCACCCAGGATCTCTTCCAGGCCGTCGACCCGGACGTGTGGCGGCAGGTGGACGCCGACCCGCTGCGCCTGCTGGACGAGGTGCCCGCCGCGACCCTGGACCGGCTGGCCGAGGACCCGGACTTCCTGGCCCGCATCGACGCGGCAGCCGCCGACCTGCGGCGCTACCTCACCGAACCCCGCTGGTACCAGGAGCGCACCGGCGGCGTCGAGCACACCGTCGCGTACTTCTCCATGGAGTTCGGCGTGTCCGAAGTGCTCCCCAACTACTCCGGCGGCCTGGGCGTGCTCGCCGGCGACCAGCTCAAGGCAGCGTCCGACCTGGGGGTACCGCTGATCGGGGTCGGGCTGCTGTACCGGTCCGGTTACTTTCGGCAGTCGCTGTCGCTGGACGGCTGGCAGGTCGAGCACTACCCGGTGATCGACCCGCGCGGGCTGCCGATGGAACTGCTCACCGAGCCGTCCGGCGCGCCCGTGCTGGTCCGCGTGGAGATGCCCGCGGGCCAAGTGCTGCATGCGCGGATCTGGCTGGCCAGGGTCGGCCGGGTGCCGCTGCTGCTGTTGGACTCGGACATCCAGCAGAACACCGACGCCGAGCTGCGCGCCGTGACCGACCGCCTGTACGGCGGCGACCAGGACCACCGCATCCGCCAGGAGATCCTGGCCGGCATCGGCGGTGTGCGCGCCGTGCGGCGCTACTGCGAACTGACCGGGCACCCGGCCCCGGACGTGTTCCACACCAACGAGGGCCACGCCGGTTTCCTCGGCCTGGAGCGGATCCGGGAGCTGGTCACCGACACCGACCTGGACTTCGAGCAGGCGCTGTCCGCTGTCCGCGCCGGCACCGTGTTCACCACGCACACACCGGTGCCGGCCGGGATCGACCGCTTCTCGCACGACCTGATGCGGCACTACTTCGACAACGACCGGCTGCTGCCCGGCGTGCCGGTCGAGCGCATCCTCGCGCTGGGCGCCGAGGACAAGCCGAGCACGTTCAACATGGCCCACATGGGCCTGCGGCTCGCGCAGCGCGCCAACGGCGTCTCCCGCCTGCACGGTGCCGTGACCAGGGCGATGTTCAGCAGGCTGTGGCCCGGGTTCGACACCGCCGAGGTGCCGATCGGGTCGGTGACCAACGGCGTGCACGGTCCGACGTGGACCGCCCGCGAGATGCAGGAGCCGCAGCACGACCTGACCGACGCCCAACTGTGGGAGTTGCGCAGCAGCCTGCGCGCCCGGCTGGTCGGCGAGGTGCGGCGGCGGCTGCGCACGGCGTGGCTGCAGCGCGGCGCGTCAGCGCTGGAGCTGCGCTGGGTGGACTCGGTGTTCGACCCGGACGTGCTGACCGTCGGCTTCGCCCGCCGGGTGCCCACGTACAAGCGGTTGACGCTGATGCTGCGCGACGGCGAACGGCTCAAGCAGCTGCTGTTGCACGCCGACCGCCCGGTGCAACTCGTGGTGGCGGGGAAGTCGCACCCGGCCGACGAGGGTGGCAAGGCGTTGATCAAGCAGATCGTCCGGTATGCCGACGACCCCGCGGTGCGGCACCGGATCGTGTTCCTGCCCGACTACGACATGTCGATGGCCAAGTACCTGTACTGGGGTTGCGACGTGTGGCTGAACAACCCGACCCGGCCGCTGGAGGCGTGCGGCACGTCGGGCATGAAGTCGGCGCTCAACGGCGGCCTCAACCTGTCCATCCGGGACGGTTGGTGGGACGAGGACTACGACGGCAGCAACGGCTGGGCCATCCCGACGGCCGACGGTGTCACGGACGAGCAGCGCCGTGACGACCTGGAGGCCGCCGCGCTGTACGACCTGCTGGGCAACCAGGTGGCGCCGCTGTTCTACGACCGTGGCCCCGACGGCGTGCCCAGCGGGTGGCTGGCGATGGTGCGGCACACACTGGCGTCACTGGGACCGGAGGTGCAGGCCAGCCGGATGGTCCGGGAGTACGTGGAGTCGTACTACCTGCCGGCCGCGGCGGCGGTGGCGAAGGTGAGCGACGACGCGTTCGCCGGCGCCCGGGAGTTGGCCGGCTACCGGGCGCGGCTGACCGAGGCGTGGCCCCGCGTGCGGGTGCTGGGCGGCGAACTGACCGTCGACGGGTCGGCGCCACCCGTGGTCGGGGCGACGATGCGGGTGCGCGCCAAGGTGGACCTGGCCGGCCTGGACGCGTCCGATGTGGACGTCCAGGTGGTGGTCGGCCGGGTGGACGACGCGGACGAACTGCGCGACGTGGTGACGGTGTCGATGCGGCCGTGCCCGAGCGGCGAGTACCAGGGTGACCTGCGGCTGCCGCACGCCGGGCCGTTGGGCTACACGGTGCGGGTGTTGCCTCGCCATGCGTTGCTGGCCAGTCCGGCGGAGTTGGGCCGGGTGGTGCTGGCGAACTAGGGCGCGCTGGGGCACGGTGGGTGTGCCGCGTGACGTGTCGATGCCGCATGCCGGGCCGTTGGGTTGCACGGTGCGGGTGGTGCTGGCGAACCAGGGCGCGCTAGGGCACCGCGGGCGTGCCGCCCGGTCGGGTCGGGAGGCCGGCGGCCGCCCATGCGCGGAATCCGCCGACCAGGTCCGTGGCCCGGGTCAGTCCCAGGCGGCGCAGGTCGCGGGCGGCCAGGCTGGACGCGTAACCCTCGTTGCACAGCACCACGACCCGCGTGTCCGCTGTCACGTTCGGCAGGCGGTGGTCGGACTTCGGGTCCAGCCGCCACTCCAGGACGATCCGCTCGACCGGCACCGAACCGGGGATCTCGCCCTCCGCCTCGCGGTTGGCGAACGGGCGGATGTCCACGAACAGCGTGTCCGTGCCGAGCAGCGTCGCCGCTTCGGTCGGTGTGACGCGCTCCAGTTCGGCGCGGGCCTCGGTCAGCAGTTCGTCGACGGTCATCGGTGGGGCTCCGGGATCAGTGGCGGAATGGCGCTCGGGACGTCCGACAGGCTCTCGTACTTGCGGGTGGGCACCAGCGGCGGGGAGTACGCGTGCACGCTGGCCGCGGGTGCGGCGCTGTCGTTGCGCAGCTCGTGGGCCCGGCCGGCGCCGAAGCCGATCGCGGCGCCGACGGTGTGGCCAAGAGCACGCTCCGGGCCGTTCGGGTAGCGGTAGCTCTCCGCGAGTTCGCCCAGCAGCACGGTGAACGAGCCCGCCGCGCCGCCGTGGTCGTGCGGCCCGGTGCCCTGGCCGGGCAGCCAGGACAGCAGCCACAGTTCGACTCCGCTGGTCAGGGCAAGGCGCGCCCACCAGCGGTTGCTGTGGCCGTAGTGCAGGACGTCCAGCAGCGGCACGGTCAGTTCGGCCGCGACGGTGGCCGTGAAATCGCGCAGTTCGCGTGGCGTCCACCGGGTGCGTTCCGGGCGGACCAGGTCGCGCAGCAGCGGGTGGTCCAGTTCCGGGTGGATGTCGATCTCGGTCTCGACGGGGGCAGCGGTCATCGTTCACTCCGGGCACCGAGGGGCAGGGAAATGTGTACGACGCGCCTTGACATCAATCACGTGAACTCGTACCGGGACGTCAACCCGCCCGGCTGAGCCGCTGTCGAGAAAGGCCGCGGCGCGTCGTGCTACAGCAGCTCGAAGCCACTAACAGCAGGTCAACGGCCCTGTCCCGCCAGGCCAACAACATCAGGGTCACGCGCCTATGCTGGCATGCCGGGCGACGGCGGAAAATGTCGTCCCACCATGTCGACGTTCGTCGGTCACCGAGCCATTTCCAGGGTGTCACCTGTGGCCTGTGTCATGTCGCCTGATCGAGTGACCCGGACCGGGTGGGCCGCTGCGCCCGGGATCACCGGCGGACGACACAATGTGCTGGTGACCGAGACGCGGGACGAGAACGGGACGGCTGAAGTCACAGTGGATGGTGCGGATCATGTGGTCGACGATCTCGTTGTGCGGATGGCGGGGGTCACCGTTCGGCGCGGTCACACCGAACTGCTCGCCGACCTGGACTGGTCCGTGGAACTGGACGAGCGCTGGGTGATCCTCGGACCCAACGGCGCCGGCAAGACGACGCTGCTGCGCATCGCGGCCGCCGAACTGCATCCCACGTCCGGCGTCGTCCACGTGCTCGGCGAGCGGATCGGCCGGACCGACGTGTTCGAACTGCGGCCCCGCATCGGGTTGAGCAGCGCAGCCCTCGCATCCCGCGTGCCGGCCGACGAGAAGGTGTCCGACGTCGTGGTCAGCGCCGGTTACGCCGTGGTCGGCCGCTGGCGCGAGGAGTACGAGTCGGTCGACACCCGCCGGGCCACCGAACTGCTCGCCGCGATGGGCGTGGGCCACCTGGCGGACCGCACGTTCGGCACGCTGTCCGAGGGCGAGCGCAAGCGGACCCTGATCGCCCGGTCGCTGATGACCGACCCGGAGATGCTGCTGCTCGACGAACCCGCGGCCGGCCTGGACCTGGGCGGCCGCGAGGACCTGGTGGCCCGGCTGTCCGCGCTGGCGATGGACCCGGACGCGCCGGCCACCGTTCTGGTCACGCACCACGTCGAGGAGATCCCGCCCGGTTTCACGCACGCCCTGCTGCTGCGCGGCGGCCGGTCGGTCGCGCAGGGCCTGCTGGAGGACGTGCTCACGGCGGACAACCTGTCGGCGACGTTCGGCCAGCGGCTCGTGCTGGAACGCTCCGGCGGCCGCTACTTCGCCCGCCGGGAGTAGGAACCGAGCTACCGCACGGTAGCCTGCGGCAGGGCTACGCGGAGGGAGACAGCGGGTGGGTGAGTTCGTCAACCTGGAGGTCGACGGCGGGATCGGCACGATCCGGCTGGACCGGCCCCCGGTCAACGCGCTGAACATCCAGATGCAGGACGAGGTCCTAGCGGTGGCGACCGAGGCCGCCCGCCGGGCCGACGTGCGGGCCGTCATCGTCTACGGCGGACCGAAGGCGTTCGCCGGCGGCGTGGACATCAAGGAGATGGCCGACGCGTCCTACGCCGAGATGTCCCAGCGGGCGCACCGCATCTCCGCCGCCTTCACGGCCGTGGCCGCGATCCCGAAGCCGACCGTCGCCGCCGTCACCGGGTACGCCCTGGGCGGTGGCCTGGAACTGGCCCTGTGCTGCGACCGGCGGGTCGTCGGCGACAACGTTCGGCTCGGCCAGCCGGAGATCCAACTCGGCATCATCCCCGGCGCGGGCGGCACCCAGCGGCTGACCCGCCTGATCGGGCCCGCGAAAACCAAGGACATCGTGTTCACCGGCCGGCACGTGCGGGCGGACGAGGCGTTGGCCATCGGCCTGGCCGACGAGGTCGTCGCGCCCGACGACGTGTACCCGGCGGCGCGCACCTGGGCCGAGCAGTTCGCGGCCGGTCCGGCCATCGCGCTCGCAGCCGCCAAGGCCGCTGTCGACGGCGGTCTGGACGGCGACCTGGCCAGCGGACTGAAGCTGGAGAGCCACCTGTTCGCCGCGCTGTTCGCAACGGACGACCAGCGGGCCGGCATGCGCTCGTTCCTGGAGAACGGGCCCGGCAAGGCCACCTTCACCGGAAAGTGAGGAACGGCAGCCCATGATCGATCCCGAACCCCATCCGCACGCCACCGCCGAAGAGGTCCAGGCGGCCTATTCCGACCCTAAGCTTGCCAACGTGCTGTACCACGACTGGGAGGCTGACACCTACGACGAGAAGTGGTCGATCTCCTACGACGAGCGGTGCATCGACTACGCGGTGGGGCGGTTCCGGGCCGTCGCCGGTGACCAGGGGTGGCCGTACGGGCGGGCCATGGAACTGGGCAGTGGCACCGGTTTCTTCCTGCTCAACCTGATGCAGGGCGGGGTGATCGAGAAGGGCTCGGTCACGGACCTGTCGCCGGGCATGGTGCAGGTCGCGCTGAACAACGCCGAGCACCTCGGCCTGCCGGTGGACGGCCGGGTCGCGGACGCCGAGCGCATCCCGTACGAGGACGAGACGTTCGACCTGGTCGTCGGGCACGCCGTGCTGCACCACATCCCGGACGTGCCGGTGGCGCTGCGCGAGGTGCTGCGCGTGCTCAAGCCGGGCGGCCGGTTCGTGTTCGCCGGTGAGCCGTCCAAGATCGGCGACGTCTACGCCCGCCGGCTGGGCCAGCTCGTGTGGTTCCTGACCACCAACGTGACCCGCCTGCCGGTGCTGAACTCGTGGCGGCGGCCGCAGGCCGAGTTGGACTCGTCGTCGCGGGCGGCGGCACTGGAGGCCGTGGTCGACATCCACACGTTCGACCCCGGCCAGTTGGAGCGGATGGCCAGGGCGGCGGGCGCGCGGAACGTGAAGGCCGTGACCGAGGAGCTGTCGGCGGCGCTGTTCGGCTGGCCGGTCCGTACGTTCGAGGCGGCCGTGCCGCGGGAGAAACTGGGCTTCGGCTGGGCGATGTTCGCGTACCGGGCGTGGCAGCGACTGTCCTGGTTGGACGAGAACGTGCTGGCGAAGGTCATGCCGCGCGAGCTGTTCTACAACGTGCTCGTCACGGGGACCAAGCCGAACGACTGACCTGTGCCGTACCGCTTCACCGTCGATGACGTCGCGTACCTGCGGTCACCGGCCGGTGCCGACGCGCTCGCGGCCCTCGCCGGGCTGCCGCTGACCGACGCCAGCCGCATCGCCGACGTGACGGCCGCCCGCGCGGTGGCCGGTGAGCGGTTCGCCGCTGTCCTGGAGACGACGGTGTTGCGGCGGCGGGCGCGGGCGAAACTGGTCGACCCGGCGGCGTGGCTGCTGTGCGACGCGGCGTTGCAGCAGGCGACGCCGTCGGCGGTGGCACGCCATCGGGCCGAGCGGCTGCGCGGCCGGGACGTGCACGACGTGACGTGCTCGGTCGGCGCGGACCTGGTTCCGGTCGCCGCGGTGGCCCGGCGGTGTGTCGGGTCGGATCTGGACCCGGTGCGGTTGGCGATGGCGTCGGCGAACTGCGCGGCGTTCGGCGTCGACCCGGCGGTGGTGCGGGCGGACGCGCTCCGGCCGGTGACCCGTGGGACCGTGGTGCTCGCCGACCCGGCGCGGCGGGACTCCTCCGGCAGGCGGACGTGGCGTGACGTCGTGCCGCCGCTGGACGACCTGGCCGACGTGTACGGCGGCCGGGACCTGGCGGTGAAATGCGCGCCCGGGCTGGACTTCGACGCGGTCCCCTGGGCGTCGGAGATCGAACTGGTGTCGTTGGACGGCGCGGTGCGCGAGGCGTGCCTGTGGACCGGGTCGCTGGCCACGGTCGCCCGGCGCGCCACCGTACTGCGGCGTGACCGACCACAGTGGACGGTGACGTCGGACGACCCGGACGACTGCCCGGTGCGCCCCGTCGGCGAGTGGCTGGTCGACCCGGACGGCGCGGTCGTGCGGGCCGGATTGGTCCGGCACTACGCGGCCCGCCACGGCCTGGGGCAGCTGGACCCGAGGATCGCCTACCTGACCGGGGACGCCCCACCCGGCGACGCCAGGGCGTTCCGGGTCGTCGAACACGGCCGCTACACGGAGAAGGCGCTGCGCACGCTGCTTCGCCGGCACGACGTCGGCGCCGTGGAGATCCTGGTCCGCGGGCTGCCCGTACGACCGGACGAGCTGCGCCCCCGGCTGAAGCTGTCCGGGTCGCGCTCGGCGACGGTCGTGCTGACCAGGATCGGCGCCACCCCGACGGCGTTTCTCTGCGAGACCGGGTTAACGTCTTCGGAATGACGTCCATGTGGGGATCGCCGCTCGCCGCACGGGTCGGCTCGTGGCGGCGGTCGCGACGCGACCCGATGCAGGCCAGGCTGTTCACGGTTGACTCGCTGCGCTGGGTGATCAAGCACCGGGCGTACACGCCGTGGTACCTGGTGCGGTACTGGCGGCTGCTGAAGTTCCGGTTGGCCAACCCGCACGTCATCCTGCGTGGGATGCTGTTCCTCGGGAAGAACGTGGAGATCCACTGCCGACCCGGCTACGGGCGGCTGGAGATCGGCCGTTGGGTGCACATCGGCGACGGCAACTCGATCCGGTGCCACGAAGGGTCGCTGCGGATCGGGGACAAGGCGGTCTTCGGCAAGGACAACACCGTCAACTGCTACCTGGACATCGAACTCGGCGCCGCCACACTGGTCGCCGACTGGGTGTACATCTGCGACTTCGACCACGTCACGGCCGACATCAACGTGCCGATCAAGGACCAGGGGATCGTGAAGTCACCGGTGCGGATCGGGCCGGACACGTGGCTGGGCACCAAGGTGTCGGTGCTGCGCGGCACGCGCGTGGGACGCGGTTGCGTCCTCGGCGCGCACGCCGTGGTCCGCGGCGACATACCCGACTACGCGATCGCGGTCGGCATGCCGGCCCGCGTGGTCCGCGACCGCCGAGCCGACTACGAGGCGGACGCGACCCGCCGCGCGGCAGTGGCGGACATGGCCCGCAAGGCCCAGGTCGCGCTGAAGGAAACACTGGCGACGGCGGAAGCGGTGGCCGCCGAGGCACCGCAGGAGTAGCGGGGGCGGCCGGACGGCGACGACTGACGAAGCCCTCGGGACGAGGCATTTTCGGTCGAGGTCGACCGCTT
>DASZXM010000932.1:0-2945 GCA_035546415.1 Pseudonocardiaceae bacterium | reverse complement strand
CGCGGCGCGGCCCGGGCCGGCGTTGATCACGGCCGCGATCGAGCCGAGCGACTCGGCCATCGCGGCGTTCGCGCCGCCGTGCAGCAGGCCGAGCGGCTGGCGGTTGCCCTCGACGGGCATCGTCGCCACGATCCGCTCCGGGCCGACCTCGACCACGTCGAGGCCGATCTTCTCGTTGAACTCGCCCGCGAGCGCGTTGACCGCCTCGACGGTGAAGCCGGCGCGCGGCTCGTCCTCGGTCGCCGTCACCGGCACCTCCACACAGCGAAAACTGACACGTTCGAGTGGCTGAGCAGCCTGTCAGGGTCCCACCCTAGACTCGCCAGGTGCCCGCCAAGTCCGAGACTCGTGCCACACCGTCCAACGACGCGCCGCGTCTGCTGCTCCTGGACGGCCACTCCCTGGCCTACCGGGCGTTCTTCGCGCTGCCCGCGGAGAACTTCCGCACCCAGACCGGCCAGACCACCAACGCGGTGTACGGCTTCACGTCCATGCTCATCAACCTGCTGCGCGACGAGCAGCCCTCGCACATCGCGGTCGCGTTCGACGTGTCGCGGCAGACGTTCCGGCGGGACACGTACTCGGAGTACAAGGCGAACCGGTCGACCACACCGGACGAGTTCCGCGGCCAGGTCGGGCTGATCCAGGACGTGCTGGGCGCACTGCACATCCCGTCGCTGAGCAAGGACAACTACGAAGCCGACGACGTGATCGCCACGCTCACCACACAGGCGGTCACCGAGGGCTTCCAGGTGCTCATCTGCACCGGTGACCGGGACGCGCTGCAGCTGGTGAACGACCAGGTCACGGTGCTGTACCCGCGCAAGGGCGTGTCCGACCTGACCAGGTTCACGCCGGCCGAGGTGGTGGAGAAGTACGGCCTGTCGCCCGGCCAGTACCCGGACTTCGCGGCACTGCGTGGCGACCCGTCGGACAACCTGCCCGGCATCCCCGGCGTCGGCGAGAAGACGGCCGCGAAGTGGATCCGGGAGTTCGGCTCGCTGGCCGACCTGGTGGACCGCGTGGACCAGGTGAAGGGCAAGGTCGGCGACGCGCTGCGCGCCAACCTCGCGGCCGTGCTGCTCAACCGGGAGCTGACCGAGCTGGTCAGGGACGTGCCGGTGGAGGTCGACCCGACGCAGCTGGAGATGCAGCCGTGGGACCGGGACGCCGTGCACCGGCTGTTCGACGACCTGGAGTTCCGCGTGCTGCGGGACCGGTTGTTCGCGACGCTGCAGTCCGCCGAACCCGAGGCCGAGGAGGGCTTCGAGGTCACCGGCGGCCGTGTCGCGCCGGGTGCGGTCGCCGACTGGCTGGCCACCCACGCCCGCACCGGCCGCCGGATCGGCATGTCGCTGAAGGCCACGTGGGCGTCGGGCACCGGTGACGTGACCGGCATCGCGCTGGCCGCGTCCGAGGGCGACGGTGGCTACATCGACGTGCGGCAGCTGACCGAGGCCGACGATCAGGCGCTGGCCGCGTGGCTGGCCGACGCGGGCGTGGCCAAGGCGGGCCACGACATGAAAGGCCCCCGGCACTCGCTGCGCGCCCGTGGCTGGACGTTGAACGGCCTGACCAGCGACACGGCGCTCGCCGCGTACCTGGCTCGGCCCGGCCAGCGGTCGTTCGAGCTGGACGACCTGGTGCTGCGTTATCTGCGCCGCGAGCTGCGGGTGGACAGCGACGGCGACGACGGCCAGCTGTCGCTGCTGTCCAGCGAGGAGGAGGACGCCGAGCGCCTGGCGATGGCGGAGATCCTGCGCGCCCGGGCCGTCGCGGAACTGGCCGACGCGTTGGACGCCGAGCTGGGCCGGCTGGGCGGCGCGAAGCTGTTGCAGGACGTGGAGCTGCCGCTGGAGCGGGTGCTGTGCGACTGCGAGGCCGTCGGCATCGCGATGGACACCGAACGGCTCGCCGCGCTGGAGGCGCACTTCGCCGCGCGGGTCAAGCAGGCGGCGCAGGACGCGTACGGCGTGATCGGCAAGGAGATCAACCTCGGCTCGCCGAAGCAGTTGCAGGTCGTGCTGTTCGACGAGCTGCAGATGCCCAAGACCAAGCGCACCAAGACCGGTTACACCACGGATGCGGACGCGCTGCAGAACCTCTACGACACGACGGAGCATCCGTTCCTGCGGTACCTGCTGGAACACCGGGACGCCAGCCGACTGAAGACCACGGTTGACGGGCTGCTCAAGTCGCTGTCGGCGGACGGCCGCATCCACACGACGTTCAACCAGACGATCGCGGCGACCGGCCGGCTGTCGTCCACCGAACCGAACCTGCAGAACATCCCGATCCGCACCGACGAAGGCCGGACCATCCGGGAGACGTTCATCGTCGGCGAGGGCTACGCCGAGCTGATGACGGCGGACTACAGCCAGATCGAGATGCGGATCATGGCGCACCTGTCCGGTGACGCGGCGCTGATCGAGGCGTTCCAGTCCGGGTTCGACTTCCACGCGGCCACGGCGGCGCGGGTGTTCGGCGTCGGGGCGGACGAGGTCACCGGCGCGCAGCGGGCGAAGGTCAAGGCGATGAACTACGGCCTCGCCTACGGCCTGTCCGCGTTCGGCCTGTCCGGTCAGCTGCGCATCCCCGTGGAGGAGGCGCGCGAGCTGATGGACGAGTACTTCGCGCGCTTCGGCGGCATCCGCGACTACCTCCAGGCGGTCGTCGACCAGGCCCGCAAGGACGGCTACACGGCCACGATCCTGGGTCGGCGCCGCTACCTGCCCGACCTGACCAGCGACAACCGGCAGCGCAGGGAGATGGCCGAGCGGATGGCCCTCAACGCGCCGATCCAGGGCAGCGCGGCGGACATCATCAAGGTCGCGATGCTCAACGTGCACTCCGCGCTGGCCGAGTCCAACCTGCACAGCCGCATGCTGCTGCAGGTGCACGACGAGCTGGTGCTGGAAGTCGCCGAGGGCGAGCGGGACGCGGTG
>DASZXM010000931.1:0-6418 GCA_035546415.1 Pseudonocardiaceae bacterium | reverse complement strand
AGGGACTGATGGCCGAGCAGCAGTGGGACCCGTTCGACTACCCGAAGCACTGGGAGGCCGACGTCGTCCTGTCCGACGGCGGCACGGTCCACTTGCGACCGATCATCCCGACCGACGCGCCGCTGATCGTCGAGCTGCACGGCAGGCTGTCCGAGCGGACCCGCTACTTCCGTTACTTCGCACCATATCCGCGCATCCCGGAGAAGGACCTCAAGCGGTTCTCGGTCGTCGACCACCACGGCAGGGTGGCGTTCGGCGCGTTCCTCGGCGACGCGCTGATCGCCGTCGGCCGGTACGAGCGGCTGGGCGACACGGACTCCGCCGAGGTCGCGTTCGTGGTCGAGGACGCGCACCAGGGCCGTGGTCTCGGCTCGATCCTGCTGGAGCACCTGGCCGCCGCCGCCCGAGAGCGCGGCCTGGGCCGGTTCGTCGCCGAGGTGCTCGGCGAGAACGGCCAGATGGTCCGGGTGTTCCGGGACGCCGGCTACCGGGTGAGCAGGGCCATCGAGGAGGGTGTGCTGCACCTGGAGTTCGCCATCGACCCGACGGAGGCGTCGGTGGAGGTGGCGCGGGCCAGGGAGCAGGCGGCCGAGGCGCGCAGCGTGCACAACCTGCTGCACCCCAGGTCGGTCGCGGTGATCGGCGCGTCGACCGATCCGGGCAAGATCGGCCACGTCGTGCTGACGAACCTGCTGTCCGCCGAGTTCACCGGCACGGTGTACCCGGTGAACTCCGAGCACCGCTCGGTGCGCGGCGTCCGCGCGTACCCGTCCGTGCTGGACATCCCGGACCCGGTCGACCTGGCCGTCGTGGCGATCCC
Organism: Pseudonocardiaceae bacterium; assembly: GCA_035546415.1. GTDB lineage: Bacteria > Actinomycetota > Actinomycetes > Mycobacteriales > Pseudonocardiaceae > DATEPR01. The sequence goes on along the minus strand of DASZXM010000931.1, from coordinate 5,598 downwards.
GGCCGCCGGCGTCGACAGCGTGCTGGACGCGTGCCTGGCCAAGGGTGTGCGGACGCTCGTGGTGCTGTCGTCCGGGTTCGCCGACGTCGGTCCGGAGGGTACCGACGCCGAGCGGCGCCTGGTCGCCGAGGCACGCGCGCACGGCATGCGGGTCGTCGGGCCGAACGCGCTGGGCGTCGCCAACACCGACCCCGCCGTCCGGCTCAACGCGACCCTGGCGCCGCGGCTGCCGGGCACCGGGCGCGCCGGGTTCTTCTGCCAGTCCGGTGCGCTGGGCATCACGATCCTGGCGAACGCGGCGTCCCGCGGTCTCGGGCTCTCCACGTTCGTGTCCGCCGGCAACCGGGCCGACGTGTCCGGCAACGACCTGCTCCAGTACTGGGAGACCGACGCGGCCACCACCGTCGTGCTGCTGTACCTGGAGTCGTTCGGCAACCCGCGCAAGTTCGCCCGTCTGGCGCGCAGGCTGGCCAGGCACAAGCCGATCGTGGTGGTGAAGTCCGGTGCGCACGCAGTCCGGCCGGCCCTGGCCGCGACATCGGTGCCGGTGGACGACGACAGCGTGCGGGCGCTGTTCGCGCAGTCCGGGGTGATCCGCGTCGACTCGATCGCCGAGCTGTTCGACACCGCGCTGCTGCTGGCCAACCAGCCGCTGGCCGCGGGGGAGCGGGTCGCCGTGGTCGGCAACTCGACGGCCATCGGGCTGCTCGCCGGGGACACGATCCTCGCCCAGCACCTCCAACTGGCGGGCGAGCCGGTGGACACCGGTTCCGAGGCGTCGCCGGAGGCGTTCGCGGCGGCCGTGCGCGACGTGCTGCACTCCGACGACGTGGACGCGCTGGTGATCGTGTTCGTGCCACCGCTGCTGGTGCCGGGCACGGCGTACGCGCGGGCGCTGCGGGCCGTCGTCGACGAGCCGAACGCGCCGCACAAGCCGGTCGTATCGACGTTCCTGGCCGTGGAGGGCGTGCCCGCGGAGCTGGCCGCGCCCGGTCCGGACGGTGCGCCCGGCCACGGTTCGGTGCCGTCGTACCCGAGCCCGGAACGGGCCGTGATGGCTCTGGCCCGGGCGATCCGCTACGCGCGCTGGCGTTCGCAGCCGCAGGGCGAGTTCGTCCGCCCGGTGGGCATTCGCACCGACCGGGCACGGGAGCTCGTCGACTCGGCGCTGGCCACCTGCGACGGCGGCAGGCGGCCGCTGACCGACGCGGAGTCGGTGCGGCTGCTGGGCTGCTACGGCATCGAGGTGGTGCCCTTCCGCAGGGCGGCCACCGAGGCCGACGCGGTGGCCGCCGCCGAGACACTGGGCTTCCCGGTGGTGCTGAAGTCGACGAGCGAGAAGCTGCGCCACCACACCGATCTGGTGGGTGTGCGGCTGGACCTGGGCGGTGCCGACACCGTGCGGGCCGCGTACCGGGACCTGTGCGTGGTGTCCGGAGTGGACGACGTGATCGTGCAGCGGATGGCCGGGCGCGGCGTGTCGTGCGTCATCGGCCTGCAGGACGATCCGTCGTTCGGGTCGCTGGTGTACTTCGGGTTGTCCGGCATCGTCAGCGACCTGCTCGGCGACCGCGCGTACGCCGCGCTGCCGCTGTCCGACGCCGACGCGGCCCGCCTGGTCCGGGCGCCACGGTCGGCGCCGCTGCTGGCCGGCTACCAGGGAGCGGAACCCGCTGACCTGACGGCGCTGGCCGATCTGGTGCTGCGGGTGGCCGCGATGGCCGACGACCTGCCGGAGATCCGCTCCCTGGTGATGGACCCGGTGCTCGCGCTGACCGAGGGCGCCGCCGTGGCCAGCGCCCGCATCGCGCTCGGCCCGCCACCGCCGCGGCCCGACTCGGTGCCACGCCAGTTGCGGTCCATCGGCCGCGTATCCGGCGCCTGAGGGCACCACCGTCCCAGAGGTACGGTGTACGACGTGCCGAACGACAACGTGCCCATCTGGGCCCGGCCGGCGCCGGGCGCACGGCGACCCAAGTTCTCCCGGGAGCAGATCGCGGCCGCCGCGCTGGCCATCGCCGATGCCGAGGGCTTCGAAGCGGTGTCGATGCGCCGGGTCGCGTCGGAGCTGGGCGCGGGCACGATGACCCTGTACTACTACGTGCGCACCAAGGACGACCTGGTCGCGCTGATGGACGACGCGATCATGGCCGCCGGCCTCATCCCGGACGGTGAGATCCCGACGCGGTGGCGGCCGGCGATCACGATGGTCGCGCACCACACCAGGGCGGCGATCAGCCGACATCCGTGGGCTCTGGTGTCGCTGCGCTACGCGCGGATGGGTCCGAACGCGATGCGCCACTTCGAGCAGTCGCTGCGGGCGCTGGAGTCGACCGGACTGAGCCCGACGACGAAGCTGGAGTTCCTGGCCGTCGTCGACGACTACGTCCACGGCCATCTGCTGCGCGCCGAGGAGATCGGCACCCGCACGACGGCGGAGTACTCGGACGAGGAGGTCGAGGCGCTGCGGGAGTGGGGGAACGCGCAGATCGCGACCGGTGAGTTCCCGTTGATCGACCAGCTGAACAAGGAGATGGAACGCACCGGCGGCTGGGCGGCCGTCATGTCCGCGCACGCCACCGTCCGCCGGTTCGACCTGGGACTGCAGGCCCTGCTCGACGGCCTGGCGGCGCGCTACGACCTGCCGGAGTGACCCGGGCTCCCGCACGGTCCGCTGCCACGAGGCGACTTCCTCGGCGCGCGAACCTCCACAGTGGATGGTTCGGCCAGTCACGCACGTGCTCGACTCCGGTCGTGGAGTTGCCCGCCGTTCTACGTGAGCGGCGTGACGGACCGCAAGATCGTCAGGACAGTCGTGCCGCCGGAACCCCGAACTCGGCTCCCGGTTCGGCATGAACATGCGGCTGGGCGTGCCCTACTCCGTCACCAACCGGGTGGTCAAGGGCATCGAGGCCAGCCTGGAGCGCCTGACCCGCATGTTCGACGAGTAGTGCAACCCGGCGCCGCGCCCGTTACGTCCTGAGCACATGAGACATCTGGGAGCCGTACTCGCGGCAGGAGCGCTGCTGGTGCTCGCGGCCGGCTGCGCCAAGCAGGGCACCGAGTCGGCCGGCAGCGGTCTCACCACCGCCGCCCCGACCACCACGCGGATCGCGACCGGACCCGCCATGCCCGGCGTCCACCTGCCCGCGGGCGCCGTGCCCGTCCCGGGCGGCCAGGTCGACGCGCACGCACTGCCCGCGTCGTTCTCCCGCGAGGTCTGGACCGAGAAGGGCGGCACCGTCCTGGGCTTCTACGGCGAGGACGGCGGCTGCTTCACGTCCAGCGCGGCCGTGACGTCGCAGACCGCCCAGGAGGTCGTCGTGCGGCTGGTCCAGCAGGAACCGGGCACCGGCCCGCGCGCGTGCCCCATGTACCTGCGGTACAAGCCGATGTCGGTGACGCTGGCCGACCCGCTGGGCAGCAGGACGGTCGTCCTGCGACTGGCGATCATGCGAGGCTGAACCGGTCATGCGACTGCAACCGAACCGCCCGCCGCTCCGTCCTGGGTACATGAGGACCGGAGGACTACTGGCCGTGGGCCTGTTCGTGGTGCTGGCGTCGGTCACCGCCTGTCAGTCGGGCACGTCGGCGACCGCCCCGGGCAGCGCGTCCGGCGTGATCAGCACCGTCGGCAGCGCGCCCGCGCCGCCGAGCGCCACGTCACCGCCGCCCGCCACGTCGATCCCGGTGACGCCCACCATGGGCCGTCCGCCCACCGTGGCCGGCCCGCCGACGGTGGTGTCCCCGCCCGCAGGCTCGCGCACGCCGGTGCCGCCCGGTGAGATCAACTCCGCCGGCATGGTCAACCCGCCGCAGGGCGTGCAGGTCAGCAGCGACGGTCGGTACATCATCTTCCAGGCCGAACAGTCCGGCTGCCAGCGGATCAGCGCCCAGGCCACCACCCAGACGGCCACGTCGGTGACCATCCTGGTGACCACCACGAACACCCAGAAGGCCCACCAGATGTGCCCGATGATCGTGCGCCAGGTCGTGGTGACGGCCGCGCTGAACGCGCCGCTGAACGGCCGGACGATCATCTTCCAGGGTGTCGTGAAGCACGGTTAGCGCCGGATCAGCCCAGGCCGCAGAGGATCGCGGCGACCAGTGCCGGGTTGTTGACGTGCGGACAGTGGTCCCCGTCGATCTCCACGGCCTCGACGCCGAGTCGCTCCCGGGCGGCCGTACGCATCCAGGTCGGGGTGAGCGTGCGGTCGTCCCGGGGCAGGACGTACGTCGAGGGGGCCGTCGGCCGCTCCGGTGCCGGCTCGCCGTAGGCGGCCCTCGGGCGCCACGGACGCAGCGTGGTCAGCGCCCACCGCATCGTGCGCAGGTCGGCGCTGTGGAACAGGAAGTAGACGGCCTCGGCGTCGTCGTCGCCGGTCCACTCCGGCCATTCGTGACCGAACATCTCGTCCTGTTCGGTCTGGATCTGCTCCAGCAGGCTGCGGCCGCCGGTGAAGTCGGGGATCAGGGCGCCCAGCCACACCAGGTGCCGCGCGGACAGCCGCCGGGCCAGCGCCGGCAGGACCAGCCCGCCGCCGGAGTGCGCCACGACGACCGGTTCCCGCACGTCATCGGCCACCTGCTCGGCGGCGACGCGCGCGTAGTCGTCGGCCAGCAGGTCCGGCTGGTCCACCGGCAGGTCGACGGCGACGGCACGGTGGCCCCGGTCGACCAGCAGGGTCGACAGGCGGTCCCACGCGGCCGGCGACTGGGTGGTGCCGTGCACGAGTACGAAGTCCATACCCGCGAGCCTCGCCGACCGACGGGCTGTTCGCCCGCCTGTTCGCTGACGGCCTACCGGCGGAACGAGATCTGCAGCGTCGGCTGGGACGTGCCGGCGAAGAAGTCGTTGCCCTTGTCGTCGACGACGACGAACGCGGGGAAGTCCTCGACCTCGATCTTCCACACGGCTTCCATGCCCAGTTCCGGGTACTCCAAGACGTCCACCTTGCGGATGCAGTCCTGCGCCAGCCGGGCCGCCGGGCCGCCGATCGAGCCCAGGTAGAAACCGCCGTTGGCCTGGCACGCGTCGGTGACCTGCTGTGACCGGTTGCCCTTGGCCAGCATGACCAGCGAACCGCCGGCCTCCTGGAACTGCCGCACGTAGGAGTCCATCCGACCGGCCGTCGTCGGGCCGAACGAGCCGGACGCGTAGCCGTCCGGGGTCTTCGCCGGGCCCGCGTAGTACACCGGGTGGTCCCGCAGGTATTGCGGCATCGGCTCGCCGGCGTCCAGGCGTTCCTTGATCTTGGCGTGCGCGATGTCCCTGGCCACCACCAGCGGACCGGTCAGCGACAGCCGGGTCTTCACCGGCAGTTGCGCCAGCGTGGCGCGGATCTCGCTCATCGGCCGGTTCAGGTCGACGCGGACGACCTCGTCGGACAGCGCGTCGTCGGTCACGTCCGGCAGGTAGCGCGCCGGGTCCCGCTCCAACTGCTCCAGGAACACGCCTTCCGGCGTGATCTTCGCCTTCGCCTGCCGGTCCGCCGAGCACGACACGGCGATGCCGACCGGACAGGACGCGCCGTGCCGGGGCAGCCGGATGACGCGGACGTCGTGGCAGAAGTACTTGCCGCCGAACTGGGCGCCGAT
>DASZXM010000930.1:0-6324 GCA_035546415.1 Pseudonocardiaceae bacterium | reverse complement strand
CGAAACCGTCAAGCTGATCGACTTCGACCAGCCTGTGGGCGTGCTCATGATCGCCATGGTGCATTTCCTGACGCTCGAGGAACAGCAGTCGGTCATGGGACAGCTGCGGGACGCCCTGGCGCCCGGCAGTTTCCTGACGGCCACCCATGTCACCACGGAGGGCAAGTCGCCCGAGGCGTTCGGGCGGATCGAGTCGGTCTACGCGACGACTCCGACTCCCATCCACTTCCGCGACCGCGACACGATCGGCCACTTCTTCGACGGCTTCGACCTGGTCGACCCGGGTCTGGTCACCATCGACGCCTGGCGTCCCGACCCGCGCGATCCGGCGCCGGAACCGACACGGTGGCTGATCGGCGGTGTCGGCCGCAAGAGCTGATCCCGAAACAACGCACGACCCCGACCGCCGGCGGGGGAGGTCACTCCGGGTGTTCCACTTCCCCGTCGGAGCGGGGCATCAACCGGTAGACGCCACACATCGCGAGGCTGAGGACGAACAGGGCCGGGCCCAGTGTGCGCGCGTCGACCGCGTTGATGATCAGTCCGACGGCGGAGGGCAGCACGGCGCCGCCGACAGCGGACGCGGCGACCTGCAAGCCGACCGCCGTGGTGGCGTCCGCTGCGGTCACCCGATCCGCCGTGGTCAGTGTGAGCAGCGGGAACACCGGCGCGGCCGCCAGGCCCAGGACCATCATCCCGGTGATCGCCGCGAACGGTGGCCCGGGCACCGTCATCAGCAGCGCACCCAGCGGCACGCCCGCGACCGCGCCGCCGAGGACGCGGGAGGGGCCCAGTCGTGCCGCCAGCGGACCGAGCAGCACACGACCGGTGACCATCATCGCCCAGTAGGCCGATACGGCGACGCCCGCCATCACGTCGGTCACGCCGCGGCCGGCGGTCAGGAAGACGTATCCCCAGACACCCGCGGCCGACTCGATCCCGTCTTCCACAACCGTGAACATCACACCGGTGACCAGGCCGGCCCACCGTCGAGGCCCGCGCTTGCCACGCTTGGCCGGTGGTGACATCCGCTGCGCATCGGCCGTGACGACGGGTGAGGGCCGCTGCCAGCGGCGCGTCGTGACAGCGAGGACCGCGGCCACCGTCGTGACCAGGCATGCCATCGATCCCAGCGCCCCGCGCCAGGTGACGCCACCGGTGAGCAGCGCCGTGACCAGCAACGGCCCCAGCGTCGCACCCAGCCCGTAGCTGGCGTGCATCCAGTTGATGCCCCGTGCGCCGAAATGCCGGGCGGCGTAGACATTGAGCGCGGAATCGATCGCTCCGAAGCCCAGGTTGAAGACGGCGGCGCCGACAACGACCAGCCACAGCGCCGGCGCGACCGCCTCGATGGCCAGCGCCACGCCCACGGCGAAGGTGCCGGAGGCGAGGAGCGGTCCGACCGACGTTCGCGACAGCACGCGTCCGGTGGCGGCGCTGGACACCACGGCGGCGAGAACCCCGACGACCAGCACGATCCCCAGCGCGCCGACCGGCTGATGGATGCTGGCCCGCATCGACGGCCACAGCAGCCCCAGCGCCGACCCGGGCAGGGCGGTGCCCAGATAGGTAAGGCAGGACAAGGCAAAGACAGGCACGGCGAACGAGCCCTTCGCGGAGGGCGCTGCGATTCGTGAGCAGCACGCGGTGACGGGTCAGCGGGTCAGCGCGTGCGTGAGTGGTCGGGCACCCCAACTCCTCGAAGTGTTGCCTGTGTGACGAGGTTAACGATCCGGTCAACACGGAGTCGCACTCGTCGATCCGGACGAGGCCGGTTTTCTACCCGCTCGGGTGACGCCGAAGGGGGGTGTGCGCGTTCAGTTACCGGTCTCGTGTGGAAGGTCGGAGTCGGTGCCGGTGGCCTGGACTGCCGGCCGACGGCAGGGTGAGGGGGTCACCGCGTGCCGGAGCGAGGGGTAGAGGGCGAGTGCTCGGTCAAGCCCGGTGAGCTGGATCGGCCGGAGGGTAGCCCCGGTGGGGGCGACGATGGCCACGTGCGTGCTGGGTTGCCTGGTGTGGGCATGCATCAGAACCTGGAGGCCCGCGCTACTGAGGAACGTCACGTCGGTCAGGTCGATCACCAGGGTCGGCGGTATGTCGGCCAGGCGTCGGACGAGATCGTCCTCCAGTATCGGCGCGGTGGCCATGTCCAGTTCACCGGTCACCGCCACGACGGGGATGTCCTGGACCTGGTGCACGGCCAGGTACAGGCCCGCGGTGTCGTGCGGATCTCCGCTCACGATCTTGCCCCTTCCCCGAATCAAGATCATCGTGGTACGGAATGGCCATCAGGTACCCGCCCTGCGCGACGGTACACCTCCTCGTCGCTTAGCACGACAGCCAATCGGTGTCAAGACCGGCGTGTGGGGCTGCGCCTACTCGCCGACGTGTTCGACGGCTGGAATGACCCTTTCGCCGAGGATGTCGAGTTGGCCGGGTTCGCTGACCCGGGCCACGGGCCCGTGGATCTGGGTGATGCCGAGTTCGGCCACCGTGTGCAGGTGCTCGATCGTCCTGGTGACGTTCTCGCCGTTGCGCCCCAGATCGAAGCGGTGCCCTGCCGTCTTCTCGATCCGGTCGTAGTCACGGCCCTCGTCGGCACAGTGCTGGCGGAGCACATCGAGCTTGCGGGCCGCTTCACCGAGGTCGTGGACGTCGACAGAACCGATCTCGTCTTCCGCACGAGGGAGCGGATGCCCGCAGCCGGCCAGCCGCTGTTCTCCTCTCCGCCGGCCAGGACGCGCACCAGATCGCCGGCGACCTCGACCTCGATCTCGTGGTAGCCATCGCGAAGATCCCCGGTACCACCGGCTGGCACGGTCCCGGCAAGGTCGTGCTCATGCCCTGATCGACGCTTTCCGGAGGGGCCTCCGCGGTCGATGTCGTCAGCGGAAGTCGCGGGACTGGTGGACCGTGCGGAGGTCGAGGCCTTCGAGGTGGTCGGCGACCAAGGTGGCCACGCCTTCCGCTGCTTGGACCACTCCGCGGATCAGGAGGGCCGGGCTGGCCACGGCGATGGCTCGGTGGCGGGCCCAGAGGCCGGGGGAGCACAGGACGTTGAGCATGCCGGTTTCGTCTTCGAGGTTGATGAAGGTGATGCCGCCCGCCGTGGCGGGGCGTTGGCGGTGGGTGACCACTCCGCCGACCAGGATGCGGGTGCCGTCGGGAACCTTCAGGACGTTCGCGGTGGGCACCGCGCCTGCTTTCGCCAGATGGTCGCGGAGGTACTGGACCGGGTGCGTGTCGGGGGAGATACCGGTGGCCCAGAGGTCCGCCGCGGTGAGTTCGAAGGCGGACATGCCGGGGAGGGACGGGTTGCCCAGGACCGTGGTACCGGGGAGCCGGTCGGGGCGTTCGGCTGCCGCCGCGCCTGCCTGCCAGAGCGCGTCACGGCGCCGCAGGCCGAGACCGGTGAAGGTTCCGGCGGTGGCGAGGGCTTCCATCTGCGGTGTGGTCAGGCGGACGCGGCGGCCCAGGTCGGGGAGGTCCCGGTAGGGGCCGTTTTCCGTTCGTTCGCCGACGATCTGGGCGGCCAGGTCGTCGCCGATGCCGCGGACCTCGGCCAGGCCCAGGCGGACGGCTTGGCCGCCGGTGCTGGTGGGGTCGGGTTCGAGGGTGGGCCAGGCGAGGCTGGCCGTGATGTCGGGGCCGTGGACGACCACGCCGTGGCGGCGGGCGTCGGCCACCAGGGACTGCGGTGAGTAGAAGCCCATCGGTTGAGCGCGCAGCAGGCCGGCGCAGAACGCGGCCGGGTGGTAGCGCTTGAGGTACGAGCTGGCGTAGACGAGCAGCGCGAAGCTCATCGAGTGGGCTTCCGGAAAGCCGTAGCCGGAGAACGCGTGGACCTGGGCGAAGATGCGGTCGGCCAGGTCGCCGGTGATGCCGTTGGCGGCGGCGCCGGTGAAGAAGCGGTCGCGGAGCCGGTTCATCTTGCGGGTGGAGCGTTTGGCGCCCATGGCACGGCGGAGTTGGTCGGCTTCGGCCGGGGTGAACCCGGCGACGTCGACCGCCATCTGCATGACCTGCTCCTGGAACAGCGGCACGCCCAGCGTGCGGTCCAGGCTGCGGGCCAGCAAGGGATGCGCGTGTTCCCACCGTTCACCGTTGCGGCGGCGCAGGTACGGGTGGACCGAGCCACCCTGGATGGGGCCGGGGCGGATCAACGCCACTTCCACGACCAGGTCGTAGAACTCGCGGGGTTTCAGGCGGGGCAGGGTGGCCAGTTGGGCTCGGCTCTCCACCTGGAAGACGCCGACCGCGTCGGCTTCGCACAGCATGTCGTAGACCGCCGGATCGGCCAGGTCCAGGCGGGCCAGGTCGACGTCGACGCCTTCGTGGTCGCGGACCAGGTCGAGGGTGTAGTGGATCGCGGAGAGCATGCCCAGGCCGAGGAGATCGAACTTGACCAGGCCGATGGTGGCGCAGTCGTCCTTGTCCCACTGCAGGATCGTGCGGCCGGCCATGCGGGCCCATTCGACGGGGACGATCTCGCCGACGGGTCGGTCGGCGATGACCATGCCGCCGGAGTGGATGCCCAGGTGGCGTGGTGCGTCCTCGAACTGGGCCGCCAGGTCCAGCACCAGGGGCGGGATGTCGGTCGCCGGTTGGGCGGCCAGCGGCGTCCAGCCGTCGACCTGTTTGGACCAGGCGTCCTGTTGGCCGGCGGAGTGGCCCAGCGCCTTGGCGGCGTCGCGGAGCGCGGAGCGCGACCGGTAGGTGATCACGTTGGCGACCAGAGCGGCGTGCCGGCGGCCGTGCCGGGCGTAGACGTACTGGATGGCCTCCTCGCGGCGGTCGGACTCGATGTCGACGTCGATGTCGGGTGGACCGTCGCGTTCGGGGGCGAGGAAGCGTTCGAACAGCAGTCCCCAGCGGACCGGGTCGGCGTTGGTGATGCCCAGGGCGTAGCAGACGGCGGAGTTCGCGGCCGAACCCCGACCCTGGCACAGGATGTCGTTGGCCTTGCAGAACCGCACGATGTCCCAGACGACGAGGAAGTAGCCGGGGAAATCCAGTTGTTCGATGACGGCCAGTTCGTGGTCGAGCTGCCGGTAGGAGTCCGGATTGGACTCTGGTGGGCCGTAGCGGCGGGCCGCCCCCTCGGCCACCAGGTGGCGGAGGTAGGTGATCTCGTCGTGTCCGTCCGGGACGGGGAACGGTGGCAGTTTCGGGGCGAGCAGGGCGAGATCGAAGGCGCATTCCAGGCCGAGGGTGGCGGCGCGTTGCACGGCGCCGGGGTAGGGGCGCATCCGATCCAGCATGTCGTCGCCGGGTTTGAGGTACGCCATCGCCGCCGGTGGCAGCCAGCCCTCCATGTCGTCCAACGACCTGCGGGCGCGCACCGCCGCCATCGCGGTGGCCAGGCGGCCGACACTCGGGTGTGCGTAGTGCACCGCGTTCGTCGCCACGACGGGCAGGCCGCCTTCGTGGGCGAGACCGGCGAGGATGTCGTTGCGGAGGCCGTCTTCCGGGTAGCCCTGGTCGGTGAGCTCCACGACGACGTTGTCGTGGCCGAACGCCTCGATCAGGTCGGCCAGGGCGTCGGCGGCCGCCTCCCGGCCCGCCGTCCGCAGTGCGCTGCGGACGGTGCCCTTGCGGCAGCCGGTCAGGACGACGCAGTGGCCCCGGGTCTCCTCGACGATCTCCTCCCAGTCGTAGACCGGGCGACCCTTCTCCTCGCCGCGCAGGTGGGCGGACGTGATGACGCGGCACAGCCGGCGGTAGCCCTCGGGGTGGCGGGCCAACAGCAGGAGGTGTTGGCCTTCGGGGTCGGGGACGCCGTTCTGCGGTGCGGTCAGGCCCAGGGAGAGTTCCGCACCGTAGACGGTGCGCAACCCGACCTCGCGGGCTGCCTCGGCGAAGCGGACCACGCCGTACATGCCGTCGTGGTCGGTGATGGCCAGCGCGTCCAGCCCCAGCCGCGCCGCCTGCTCGACGAGGTCCTCGGGGTGGCTGGCACCGTCGAGGAAGGAGAAGTTGGAGTGGCAGTGCAGTTCGGCGTAGGGGACCCGGGGCGCCGGGTCCTCGGTGATGTGGTGGCCGCGCAGGTCGCCGGGCGGGAGGTAGCCCTCGCGCTTGCGGGACCAGGCGGGCGCGTCGTTGCCGTCGCCGACGGGGCGGCCGTGGCCGGACAGGGTGCGTTCCAGGTCCCGCCAGGGCGTGGCGGGGTTGTTGAAGGACATGGCTGACCCCTTGTGGCATGGCCTGTCGGGGGGAGCCAACAGAAACGTCGTCGAACGCGTGTTCGGGAGTGTGAAGTGCGACGTTGCCCGACGTCAAATTGATCTCATGGTCGACTACCAGGCGAAACGGAGCCGCTTCAGT
>DASZXM010000929.1:0-3401 GCA_035546415.1 Pseudonocardiaceae bacterium | reverse complement strand
TCGATCACCGCGTGGTCGACGGCTACGACGCCGCCCGGCTGGTCGCCGACATCGAAGGCACGGTGAGCGAGCAGACCGGCGAGCGCCTGGACGACGTGGACGACAGCATCCGCGTCCGGCCGCGCGGGCACGTCGGGTTCGTCGTGGTGGCCCGGACGCTGCTGCGCGCCTACCCGCGCCGGACGGTTCTGGGCCTCGGCCTGTTCGTGGGGCAGGCGTTCCTCTACAACGCCGTCTACTTCACCGAGTCGTTGGTGCTCAGCACGTTCTTCCACGTGCCGGACGCGAACGCCGGGGTGTACCTGATCCCGCTGGCTGCCGGCAGCCTGCTGGGCCCGCTCGTGCTGGGTCGGCTGTTCGACACGGTCGGCAGGCGGCCGATGATCGCGATCAGCTACCTGGGGTCCGCGGCTCTGCTCGTGGTGACCGGTGTCCTGTTCGGATCGGGTTCGCTGTCCGCGACCACGCTGACGATCGCGTGGGCCGTGGTGTTCTTCCTGGCGTCGGCCGGGTCGAGCGCCGCCTACCTGACCGTGTCCGAGGTGTTCCCGCTGGAGATCCGGGCGCTGGCGATCGCGCTGTTCTACGCGGTGGGTACGGGCCTGGGCGGCATCATCGGCCCGCTGCTGTTCGGGAACCTCGTGGGCACCGGCCACCCGGGTGCGGTCGCGATCGGCTACTACGTCGGCGCCGCCGTGATGGCTGCCGGCGGGGTGCTGGAACTGGCGATCGGTGTCGAGGCCGAGGGCAGGTCGCTGGAGGACCTCGCTGCCCCGCTGTCGACCGACGACGCGGATGGCGGCACTGGTGGCGACGAGCTCATTGGCACAGCTGCGAAAGGATGATCCAGACATGCCGACGTACGGATATTTCCTGTCCTGCGAGGAGTCCGGGCCCGTCGAACTGGTCCGGCAGGCGAAACTGGCCGAGCAGGCCGGTTTCCGACGACTGTGGATATCCGACCACTTCCACCCGTGGAACGACCAGCAGGGGCAGAGCCCGTTCGTGTGGTCGGTGATCGGCGCGCTGTCCGAGGCCACCAACCTGCCGATCACCACCGCCGTCACGTGCCCGACGATGCGCGTCCACCCGGCGATCATCGCGCAGGCGGCGGCGACCGCGGCCGTGCAGACGGGTGGCAACTTCACGTTGGGCGTCGGCAGCGGCGAGGCGCTCAACGAGCACATCTTCGGTGACCCGTGGCCGCCCGCGTCGACCCGCCTCGCCATGCTGGAGGAGGCCGTCGAGGTGATCCGTGCCCTGCACCGGGGCCAGACGGTCGACTACGACGGCGAGTTCTTCGACGTCACCAACGCGCGCATCTACACGCTGCCCGCCGAGCCGGTGCCGATCTACGTGTCCGGCTTCGGGAAGAAGTCGGCGACGCTGGCCGGCCGGATCGGCGACGGGTTCATGTCCGTGCAGCCGAACGCGGAGCTGGTGCGGGTCTTCCGGGAGGCAGGCGGCGGCGACCGGCCCGCCCAGGCCGGGCTGAAGGTCTGCTACGGGCAGGACGAGCAGCAGGCCATCGCCACGGCGCACCGCCTGTGGCCCAACGACCAGTTGCCCGGCGAACTGGCCCAGGTGTTGCCGACCCCGCGACACTTCGAGCAGGCGTCCACGTTGGTCACGCTGGACCAGGTGGCGTCGGCGACGCCGTGCGGGCCGAGCGTGGAGCGGCACGTCCGGGCGATCACCGAGTTCGTCACCGCCGGGTTCGACGAGATCTACCTGCAGCAGATCGGCCCGGACCAGGAGGCGTTCTTCGAGTTCTGGGCCGAACAACTGGCCGACGAAGTCGGCGCGACCTCGGCCGCGTCGGCATGACCGCGATCGAGTCGGTCGAGGCGGCCGCCTACACGGTGCCCACGGACGGCCCGGAGGCGGACGGCACCGCCGCATGGGACGCGACCACGATCGTGGTGGTGCACGCGGCGGCGGGCGGCCAGGTCGGCACCGGGTGGACGTACGGGGCCGCGGCCTGCGCGGACGTCGTGAACGGCATGCTCGCGGACGTCGTCGTCGGCCGGGACGCGTCGGCCGTGCCCGGTTGCTGGTCGGCGATGGTGGCGGCCGTGCGCAACGCCACCCGCGCCGGAGCCGTCGACTACGCGATCTCCGCCGTGGACGTGGCGTTGTGGGACCTCAAGGCGAAGCTGCTCGGCGTGCCGCTGGTCCAGCTGTTCGGCGCGGTCCGCGACTCCGTGCCCGTCTACGGCAGCGGCGGTTTCACCACGTACGACGACGACCGCCTGACCGCCCAGCTGTCCGGCTGGGCGCACGACCAGCGCATTCCCCGCGTGAAGATCAAGATCGGTGAGTCGTGGGGAACGGCCCAGGATCGGGACCTGAGCCGGATCGCGTTGGCGCGCAAGGTGATCGGGCCGGACGTCGAACTCTACGTGGACGCCAACGGCGGCTACCAGCGCAAGCAGGCCGTCCGGGTGGGCAGGGCGATGGCCGAGTGGGACGTGCGGTGGTTCGAGGAGCCGGTCAGCTCCGACGACCTCGCCGGCCTGCGCGAGGTCCGCGACCAGGTGACCGCCGACGTGACGGCGGGGGAGTACGGCACCGACATCACGTACTTCCGCCGCATGTGCGACGCCGTGGACTGCCTGCAGATCGACGCCACCCGCTGCGGCGGCTACACCGAGTGGCTGCGGTCGGCGGCCGTCGCGGCGAGCTTCGGGCTGACCGTGTCCGGCCACTGCGCACCGCACCTGCACGCCCCGGTGGCCGCCGCGACACCGAACTTCCGGCACCTGGAGTGGTTCCACGACCACGTCCGCATCGAGTCCCTGTTGTTCGACGGCTGCCTCGACCCCACCGGCGGTGCCGTCACACCGGATTTGTCGCGCCCGGGCCACGGCCTGACGTTCCGTCAGGACGCCGCGGCGCGTTACCACACGTGAGGAGGACACACCGTGACAGCTGTCGACCTGCCAGGTCCGGACGTCCAGGCGTCGATCGACGTCGACGGGCTCGCCCGCGCGCTGCGGGACCGGGTGGACGGTGAGGTCCGCTTCGACGCGGGCAGCAGGGCCGCCTACTCCACGGACGCGTCGAACTTCCGCCAGGTACCCATCGGCGTCGTCGTACCCCGCTCGCCCGAGGCCGCGGTCGACGCGATCGCGGTCGCCCGCGAGTACGGGGCACCCGTGCTGTCCCGCGGCGGTGGCACCAGTCTCGCCGGTCAGTGCACGAACACGGCCGTGGTGATCGACTGGACCAAGTACTGCGGCCGCCTGGAGTCCGTGGACGCCGACGCCCGCACGTGCGTGGTGCAGCCGGGCATCGTCCTGGACGAACTGAACCGGCAACTCGCCGACACCGGCCTGCGGTTCGGGCCGGAACCGGCCACGCACGCGAACTGCGCGCTCGGCGGCATGATCGGCAACAAC
>DASZXM010000928.1:0-8795 GCA_035546415.1 Pseudonocardiaceae bacterium | reverse complement strand
GGGGGGGCCCCGGCCGTTTTACGTCACGACGACGTTGCGTGAGCGAGAGGTCAGGCGATGACCTGGACGCCGGTGGCCTGCGGGCCCTTGGTGCCCTGGCCGATCTCGAACTCGACGCGCTGGTTCTCCTCAAGGGTGCGGAAGCCGCGGCCCACGATCTCCGAGTAGTGCACGAAGACGTCAGCGCCGCCGCCGTCGGGAGTGATGAACCCGAAGCCCTTCTCCGAGTTGAACCACTTCACCGTGCCCTTAGTTGCCATGTTGGCAGTCTCCTCTAGCAATCACTAACAGCAGCGGTCACGGGTGTGACCACTGGGCCGGTTTCAGACGGCGACTTCTCCGGCTGACCGAGAGGAAACTCATCCGCCCGCAACGTCGTTTCACGAGCGTGTACCACACGAACACAGAAACTACGACCGGGTACAGCTAACCACAGGACGCACCGGCGCTCCACCCGGTAAGACGGGTGGCGCACCCCACACAACCCACACCGATTTCACGCGAGCGGCGGCTTGACCTGCGGTGGAGCCGGGAAGCCCCAAGCGCCGGACACGCCGTCCGGGCGGGAAGTAGGGTGCTGGTGGCCGCCACGGCCGTCGGCGGACGATGGGACGCGCGAACCAGGAACGGGGCCGAGGAGATGACGCTGCGGGGTACTCGGGGGCCCCACGTGCTGGTGATCGCGCTGACGGCGCTGGCGTTGCTCACCGCGTGCGCCGGCCAGACCGTTCCCGGCCGCGCCCGCCCTTCGGGTGACGTCGATCCCGGCGCGGTGGCGGGACTGCCCGTCACCAACGGACCCAGCGGGCTGAAACCAGGCGTCCCGACGGCGAAGCTGAACGTGTCCAACTACGCGGGCACCGACATGGACAAACTGGCCGTGGACGCCCTGTCGGACATCTTCACGTTCTGGTCGACGACCCTGCCGCGGGACTTCGGCAAGAAGTTCACCCCGGTGCGCAAGCTGACGTCGTTCGACTCCAACGGCGCGAACGTCGAGGTCTGCGGCCAGAGCAGCCAGGGCGTGGAGAACGCCTTCTACTGCCCGACCGACGACAGCGTCTCGTGGGACCGAGGCACGCTGCTGCCCGCGCTGGACAAGATGTTCGGCCCGATGTCGGTCGTCACGGTGTTCGCGCACGAGATGGGCCACGCGATCCAGTTCCGGCTGGGCAGCGTCAACCGGAACACGCCGACGATCGTCAAGGAACAGCAGGCCGACTGCTACGCGGGCGCGTTCATCCGGTGGGCCGCCGACGGCAACGCCAAACACTTCCGGATCTCCACCGGGGACGGCCTCAACGAGGTGCTGTCCACCATGATGTTCATCCGCGACCAGGTGGGCACCACGGATGTGGACCCGCAGGCGCACGGCAGCTCGTTCGACCGGGTCACGGCGTTCCAGTTCGGCTTCACCGACGGCCCGGTGCGGTGCGACAAGATCGACTACAACGAGGTTCGGCAGCGCGTCACCGAACTCGGCTTCACGCAGGCGTCGCAGGCCAACGACAACGTCCCGGTCAACGACGACACCCTCGCCCTGCTGGAACAGAGCCTGACGGCGGCCTTCAAGCAGAACAGCGCGACGCCGCCGAAGATCGTGCCCGGCGACGGCACGTGCGCCGATGGCACCGGCACCCCACCGGCGTCCTACTGCCCGGCGGACAACACGATCGCCGTGGAACTGAACTCCCTCAACGAACTGGCCACCCTGCCGCCCGACGACCAACTGGGGGTCAGCGGTTCGAAGGGGCTGGGTGACTTCGCGGCGTTCGCGGAGGTGGCGTCGCGCTACGCGCTCGCCGTGCAGCACGCGCTGGGCATCCCGTTGGACGACAAGAACGCCGGCCTCCGGACGGCGTGCCTGACCGGGGCGTGGGCCGGGGTGATCCGGCACCGGATCTCGGACGGCCCGACGGAGCAACTGCTGCTCGGCCCCGGCGACCTGGACGAGGCGGTGGCCGAACTGCTGTCGCCGTCGAGCATGATCGCCGCGGACGTGCACGGCAGCCGCGTGGCCGCGGGGTTCGCCCGGGTGACCAGCTTCCAGGACGGGTTCCTGCAGGGATCGTCGGTCTGCACGTCACAGTTCAGCTGACGCGACAGTGCAGCCGAAGCCGCGGTTCGGGTCGAGGCGCCGCGGTTCGGGTCGAGGCGCCGCAGTCCGGTCGAGGCCCGCAGTCCGGTCGAGGCCCGGCGGTCCAGTCGAGGCGCGGTCCAGTCGAGGCCCCCGGTTCCGCTGGGTCGCGCCCGCCGTCGGCGGCGCCGGGTGGCCGGCACCGCCGCTCGGGCTCAGAACAGGGCGTTGGCCAGGTCGCGCCGGGCCTTGAGCACGCGGGGGTCGTCGGCGGGGAACAGCTCGAACAGTCCCACCAGGTGCTTGCGGACCTTGTCCTTGTCGTCACCGACGGCCGACCGGACGGCGCCCACCAGCCGTCGGAACGCGGCCTCCGGCTGTTCCTGCGCCATTTCCGCGTCCGCCGCGGTCAACTGGGCGTCCAGGTCGTCCGGCGCGGCGTCCGCCTTGGCGATCGACGACGGGTCGGCCACGGCCGCCCGGGCCAGGAAGCGGACCTGGGCCAGTGCCGCCTTGGCCATCTCGTTGGCCGGTTCCTCGGCCAGGATCGCCTCGTAGGCCGCTTCCGCGCCGGGGAAGTCACCCTGTTCGAGCGCGTCCTCGGCGCGGGTGAACCGCTCGTCCTCCGGCTCCTCGACGGGCTCGTCGTCCGCACCCGCGCCGCCCGCCGACGCCTCGGCGGCGGCGATGCCGGGCATCTGGGGGCGCAGCGCATCCAGCAGTGCGCCGATCCACTGGCGCACCTGCGGCTCGGGCTGCGCACCCTGGAACGCGTCGACCGGCTGGCCGCCGGCGATGGCGACGACCATCGGAATGGACTGGGCGCCGAACAGCTGCGCGATCCTCGGGTTCGCGTCGACGTCCACCTTGGCCAGCACCCACGCGCCCTTGCCGGCCGCGGCCAGGCGTTCCAGCACCGGGGACAGCTGCTTGCACGGACCGCACCAGTCGGCCCACAGGTCGACGATGACGGGCACCTGCAGCGACCGTTCCACCACGTCGGTCTGGAACGTCGCCTCCGACACCTCGACGACCCACTCACCGGTCGCCGACCCGTCACCCGGGCCTGCCGCGCCGCTCGCCGGTGCCGCGGCCTGCCGGTTCGCGGCCTCGGCGCGCGCCTTGATGGCGGACAGGTCCACCGCACCGGAGAGTGCGGCGGAAAGCACTGCGTTCTGTCGTGGATTCGGCCTCGTCACACAACCATCCTGGCACGGCCGCGGCGTGTCGGGGGCGTCCGGGGCCCTCGCCACCTCCCACACCGGCATGCCGCCCCGGACAACGTCGCTGACCAGCGCGATCCCCGCCGTCGGCTCGGTCCGTGCGCCGCGTTCGGCGCCTGCCCCACCCGTGGCGTGCCCGCTGACCTGCGCGGGCCGGGTCAGCGGCTCAGTTCGCGCTCCGCGTTCAGCGCCATCGGGTTGACCCGCAGCGCCTCGTTGGCCCGGGCGATCCGCAGCGCGATCGGTGTCATCAGCTCCGTGAAGCGGTCCGCACCTGCTGTGCCGAGTGTCACCCACGGCGCCGCCGCGGCGCGGTCGGTGCGGTCCTCGACCCAGGCGCGCAACTCCCGGCCGCTGTCGGTCAGCTGTCGGGATTCGGTCAGCAGGCCGCGGCCGGCCAGGCGCTCGGCGGCGGCCTGCCACTCCGGTTCGGACCACTTGCGGGCGGCCCGCAGGTACACCGGGTCCAGGCCGTGGTCGGCGCCGAACATCACCAGCGCCTCGCACGGGTCCAGGCCGGCCGCGACGAGCGCGGCAACGTGGCCGTCGCCGCGGGACTCGCGCAGGGTCGTGGCCGCCTGCCACAGCGCCAGGTGCGGGCGGTCCGGCGTCGGCAGGACCGCGTTGGCGGCGCCCAGTGGCCGGCCCGCCGTGGGGACGGCGGCCACCGCCGTGGCCGCCAGTGCCGCGGCTTCGGCGATGTCGTCGCTGGTGCGCACGTCGTCGCCGAGCATCCGGGCCAGTGCCGCGTCCGCGCCGGTCAGCCGGGCCTCCAGGTACGCCGACGCGGGTGCCGCCGTCCACGCGTCCGGCAGTGCCCTGCGCACCATCGTCGGATGGAAGTTGTAGAACACGGCCGTGATCAGTTCCGGCGACGCCTCCCCGAGCGGGGCGGAGCGCAGCGCGAAGTAGCTCATCCAGCCACCCTTGGCGCCGAGCGCGTCGGTGGCCGCCCTGGCCTCGGGAGCGCCGTAGATGACGCCGTGGTAGGTCTCGAACCGCACCCACATGCGCCGCGCCAGTGCGGCGGCTTCCGACACGTCCATGCCCGGGACCCTACCTTCAGAACCTGGCCGGTTCCGTATATCCGCCCCACACGTCCCGCAGTGCCCCGCAGATCTCACCGAGCGTCGCCTCGACCCGGGCCGCCGCCAGCATCGGCTCGATCAGGTTGCCCTCGCCGCGCGCCACCTCGACCAGGGCACCGAGGGCCTTGGTCACCTCGGCCTCGTTCCTGGCCGCGCGCCGCCTGCCCAGCAGCGCGTTCTGCTCACGCTCCACCTCGTGGCTGACCCGCAGGATCTCCAGGTCGTCCGCTGAGTCGTCGACGAGCGTGTTGACGCCGACCATCTTCTTCTCGCCCTTCTCCAGGGCCTGTTGGTAGGCGAACGCGGCGTCCGCGATCTCCCCGGTGAACCAGCCGTCCTCGATACCGCGCAGGATGCCCGACGTCATCTCGCCGATCGGGTGCTCACCGGTGGGCACGGCCTGGCGGGCGAGGTCCTTGATGCGGTCGAAGATCCGCTCGGCGTCCGCCTCGATCCGGTCGGTGAGGGCCTCGACGTACCAGGAGCCGCCCAGCGGGTCGGCGACGTTGGTGACCCCGGTCTCCTCCATGATCACCTGCTGGGTGCGCAGCGCGATGTGCGCCGCCTTCTCGCTGGGCAGCGCGAGCACCTCGTCCAACGCGTTGGTGTGCAGCGAGTTCGTGCCGCCGAGCACGGCGGCCAGCGCCTCGACGGCCGTGCGGACGATGTTGTTGTCCGGCTGCTGCGCCGTGAGCGACACGCCCGCGGTCTGGGTGTGGAACCGCAGCCACTGGGCGCGGTCGGTGGTGGCGCCGTAGACGTCGCGCAGCCAGCGCGCCCAGATCCGCCGTGCCGCACGGAACTTGGCGATCTCCTCGAAGAAGTCGACGTGCGCGTCGAAGAAGAAGCTCAGGCCGGGGGCGAACCGGTCGACGTCCAGGCCGCGCGACTTGCCGAGTTCGACGTACCCGAACCCGTCGGCGAGCGTGAACGCCAACTCCTGCGCGGCCGTCGCCCCGGCCTCCCGGATGTGGTAGCCGGACACGGACAGCGGCTTGTACGCGGGGATGTGCTCGCCGCAGTACTCCATCAGGTCGCCGATCAGGCGCAGGTGCGGCTCCGGCGCGAACAGCCACTCCTTCTGCGCGATGTACTCCTTGAAGATGTCGGTCTGCAGCGTCCCGTCGAGCTTGCCCAGGTCGGCGCCCTGCCGCTCGGCGGCGACGAGGTACATGCAGAACACCGGGACGGCGGGCCCGGAGATCGTCATCGACGTGGTGACCTGCTCCAACGGGATGTCGGCGAACAGCACGTCCATGTCGGCCGCTGAGTCGATGGCCACACCGCAGTGCCCCACCTCACCCAGACTGCGCGGATCGTCGGAGTCGCGGCCCATCAGCGTGGGCATGTCGAACGCCACGGACAGGCCGCCACCGCCGCCGGCCAGCAGCATCTTGTAGCGCTCGTTGGTCTGTCGGGCGTTGCCGAAGCCGGCGAACTGCCGGATCGTCCACTGCTTGCCGCGGTAGCCGGTGGCGTGCAGACCGCGCGTGAACGGGAACTCGCCCGGCCACCCGATCCGCTCGAACCCGGCCACGCTGTCGCCCGGCCGCGGCCCGTACACGGGCTCGACCTCGACACCGGACAGCGTGGAGAAGTCGGCGTCCCGCTTCCGCGCGGCCGCGAACCGCGCCGCCCACCGCTCCCGGCCGCTCTCGATGCTGCTGTCGACGGACATCTCACGCCTCCCCACATCCTATGACGACCAATAGTAGGACTTCCGACTATTGCCCGCATGTGGCCCTGGCCACGCCGGACCAGCGGCGGGCCAGGGGACCCGCACGTTCCCTCGACCGCATACCCGCTGGTAATTTCGGGTGCCATGGCCACCGACCCGCTGCCGTTCGACCCCATCGCCCGAGCGGCGTCACTGTGGGGCGAGCATGTAGGCACACCGACGGTGATGGCCGCGGTGACGAGCGTCATGCGCGTACAGCAGATCCTGCAGTCGGCGGTGGACACGGCCCTGAAACCGCACGGTCTGACGTTCGCCCGCTACGAGGCCCTGGTCCTGCTGTACTTCGCCAAGCGGGGCAGCCTGCCGATGCGGGTGATGGGCCAGCGCCTGCAACTGCACCCGACCAGCGTGACGAACATCGTCGACCGGCTGGAGGCCGACGGCCTGGTCAAGCGCATCGCGCACCCGACCGACCGGCGCACCACGCTGGTGGAGATCACCGAGAGCGGCCGGCAGCGGCGTGCGGCGGCCACGGAGGCGGTGACATCGGTGGAGTTCGGCCTGAAGGGCCTGACCGACCGGCAGACCGAGGCGCTGACGGACCTACTGGCCAAGGTCCGCCGGGCGTCCGGCGACTTCGTCTGACGACCGGATCGGGAGCAGCCGGACCGGCAGGTTGCGCAGTCCGTGCACGAGCGTGCTGCCCCGCCACCGCAACGACTCCACGTCGCCCACCAGCGCCACGTCGAACCGGTCGAGCAGCCGCCCGATGGCGATCTCCATCTCCAGCCGGGCCAGTGGCGCGCCCAGGCAGTAGTGGATGCCGTGCCCGAACGCGACGTGCCCGGTGGCCGAGCGCCCGATGTCCAGCTCGTCCGGCGACGCGAACCGCTCCGGGTCCCGGTTGGCGGCCAGCAGCGACACCATCACGAACGAGCCTGCGGGGATGACGGCGTCACCGACGGGAACGTCGGCGACCGTGAACCGCAGGGTGGCGATGTGCAGCGGTCCCTCGAAGCGCAGGAACTCCTCCACCGCGGCCGGCAACAGCGCCGGGTCGTCACGCAGCGCCTTGAGCTGGTCGGGGTTGCGGATCAACGCCAGCACCGAGTTGCCGATCAGGTTGACCGTCGTCTCGTGGCCGGCCAGCAACAGCAGGAACGCCATCGCGACCAGTTCGTCCTCGGTCAGCCGGTCGCCGCCGTCGGTCACCCGGACCAGGTCGGACAGCATGTCCTCGGTCGCCACGGCACGTTTGTCCGCCACCAGCGACCGGAAGTAGACCAGCACCTCGTCCGACGCCACCTGCTGCACGTCGGCGGGCGCCCCGGACACGATCGCCCTGACCCAGGCCCGCAGCCGCTCGCGGTCGGCGTGGGGCACGCCGAGCAGTTCGCTGATCACCGCGATCGGCAGCGGGAACGCGAACGCGTCCATCAGGTCGATGACGTCCTCGCCCGCCACGGTGTCCAGCAGCCCGTCGGTGATCTCCTCGATGCGCGGGCGCAGCCGGGCCACCGCACGCGGCGTGAACGCCTTGCTCACCAGGCCGCGCAGCCGGGTGTGGTCGGGCGGATCGGCGTTGAGCATGTGCCCGGCGAGCGGCTGGCCGTACGGACCGGCCGTGCCGGACGGGAACAGTTCCACGCCGCGCGCCAGGTCCTTGCTCACCCTGGGGTCGTCCAGCAGCATCCTGGCCTCGGCATACCGGGTGACCAGCCAGCCCGGCACGCCGTCGGGCATGATCACCGGCCGCGCCGGCACGTCGGCCCGCAACGCGGGATACACCGACCACGGTTCGCGCGCGAACCGCTTGTCCAGCCGTACCGGCTCAGTGACGCCCATGCCTCCTTCCTAGTGCACCGGCGCCGGGAAAAGTGCCCGGCGCCGGTAACACGTCACACCGCGATGCTGTCCATGTCCGAGACGTATCCGTCGGGGTTGCCGACCTGGATGGTGTTGGCGCCCGCGTGCAACGTGATCGGCACGGTCACCGTTTGCGCGACGTCCCAGTCGTTGTCGTTGGTGCCGGGCAACGGCACCTCGACCGGTGTCCCGTCGACGGTCAGCACGGCCGTCCGGCTCGAATCGCCGTCCACATAGGATAGACGGACGAGGTATGTGCCGGCGGCGGGCGCCTGGATGCCGTTGTACACCAGGTACCCGCCACCGCCGATGTACCCGACCTTGTGGCCGCCCGAACAGCCCGCACACGAGTACACTTGCGACCCGCCGCCGAGCGTGTTCCCGGACGCCTCCGCCTCGTACGTCACCGGTCCGCCCACGGCCGGCGTCGTCACGTCCACACCCTGGCTCGGCCCGGACGACCGCGACCCGTATCGCGACCGCACCGTGAACCGGTACCCGGTGGCCGCCGACAGGCCGGTCACCGTCGCCGTCGTGCCGGACACCGACGCCACGCGCCGGGACCCGCTGTACACGTCGTACCGGGCGCCCGGGATCGCGTCCCAGGCCAGCGTCACGCTGGTCGGCGTGGCCGCCGTGCCGTGGACGTGCACCGGGATGAGCGGGGCACCGTGGTCGCGCGGCGTGATCCGCAGCAGCCGCGACCCGTGCGCCGGCAGTACGGCGCCGAAGTCGCCGTTGGCGGCACCGAGGGACGTGTGGCTCCACAGGTCGCGCACCGACGCCGTCCCGGACAGGCCCAGGTCCGCCCAGTTGGCTGTCACCGGCGCGGCGGTGCTCCCGAGGTTGAACAGCGCGACCGT
>DASZXM010000927.1:0-6936 GCA_035546415.1 Pseudonocardiaceae bacterium | reverse complement strand
CGACGCGGGCACGTCGCCGCCGGTGACCCATTCGATGTCGGCCAGCACCATGGCGGTGCCCGGGTGCCACGGGACCAGGCGCAGGGTGTTCATGTCCGGCCGCAGCACGAAGTCGCCGTAGCCGCGTTCCCACGAGGACATGCGGTAGCCGGCGACCGTGTTCATCTCCACGTCGACCGCGAGGAGGTAGTTGCACGCCTCGGTGGCGTGCGGCACGACCTCGTTGAGGAAGTAGCGGGCGGCACAGCGTTTGCCCTGGAGGCGGCCCTGCATGTCGGTCATCGCGACCAGCACGGTGTCGACCGCGCCCTCGTCGACGAGGACCCGCAGCCGTTCGATGGTGAGGGGATGCTCCTGTGCGGACATGAGGTCCTTCCCGGCCGGTGGAAGTACCGAGCGCCCAATGGGCTGGGTCTGATCCTTTGTTTCGTACCGGCGCGGATGGTGCGTGTCAAGCGAGGTGCGGTTTGCCCTGGAACTCGGGGACGTGGATCGCGACGCGCAGATGTAACCGGCCAGACCTTGACACTGGTGGGTGATGGGCGTCACTCTCGATCCATTTCCAATGGACTGTGTCCGGCCCATTGCAAGGGAGCCCGCCTTGACCGAAATCGACGACGACACACGACTGCGACAGCTGGGCTACGCGCAGGAACTGCGGCGCACGCTGTCGGGATTCTCCAACTTCGCGGTGTCCTTCACGATCATCTCGATCCTGTCCGGATGCCTCACCCTCTACGGCACGGGGATGAACACCGGTGGGCCCGTGGCGCTGATCTGGGGGTGGCCGCTGGTCGGCGCGTTCGTGGTGCTGGTGGGCCTGGGCATGGCCGAGGTGTGCTCCAGCTACCCGACGGCGGGCGGGCTCTACTACTGGGCCGCGAAGCTGGCGCCCCACCACTCCGCGGCGTGGTCGTGGTTCACCGGCTGGTTCAACCTGCTCGGCCAGGTGGCGGTGACCGCCGGTATCGACTTCGGTGCCGGCTTCTTCCTGAACGCGCTGTTGGACCTGTGGTTCGGCTTCAGCGCGACCCCGCCGCACACCATCCTGCTGACCGGGATCATCCTCGTCGTCCACGGCCTGCTCAACACGTTCGGCGTGCGTCTGGTCGCCCTCCTGAACAACATCAGCGTGTGGTGGCACCTGCTCGGCGTGCTGATCATCGTGGCCGTGCTGGTGTTCGTGCCGGCCAGGCACCAGTCGGCGTCGTTCGTGTTCGGGCACTTCGTCAACAACACCGGGTGGGGCTTCGCGCCGTACGTGTTCCTGCTCGGCCTGCTCAACGCCCAGTACACGCTGACCGGGTTCGACGCGTCCGCCCACATGACCGAGGAGACGCACAACGCGGCACGGTCCGGTCCCCGCGGAATCCTGAACTCGATCCTGGTGTCCCTGGTCGCCGGCTGGGTGCTGCTGATCGGCCTGACGTTCGCCATCCAGAACTACGACGGCACGCTGAACACATCGACCGGTGTGCCACCGGCACAGATCTTCATCGACGCCGCTGGCCAGAAGACCGGTGAGTTCCTGCTGCTGATCGCCGTTGTCGCACAGCTGTTCTGCGGCATGGCGTCGGTGACGGCCAACTCGCGGATGATCTACGCGTTCGCGCGGGACGGCGCGCTGCCCGGGTCGAACTTCTGGCACCGGATCAACAAGCGCACCCGCACGCCCACCAACTCGGTGTGGCTGGCCGTGGTCGGCGCGTTCGTGCTGACGCTGCCGGCGCTGTGGAACAGCACCGCGTACGCGGCCGTGACGTCGATCGCGGCGATCGGGCTGTACGTGGCCTACGTGATCCCGGTGTTCCTGCGGGTGCTCAAGGGCGACCGGTTCGAGCGGGGACCGTGGCACCTGGGCCGGTGGGGCAGACCGATCGGGATCGTCGCCTCGGCGTGGGTCGTGTTCATCTTCGTGCTGTTCATGCTGCCCACCGGTTCGCCGGTCGGCGTGAAGAACTTCAACTACACGCCGGTGGCGTTCCTCGTGGTGCTGGGCGGGGCGGCCGTGTGGTGGTTCGTGTCGGCCCGCAGGTGGTTCACCGGGCCGCGTGTGCAGGGCAGTCCGGAGGAACTGGCCGCCGTGGAGCGCGAGCTGGAACAGCTCGGCTGAACCCGTCACGGGCCCCGGAGCGTGGGGTCGCGGCCCGTGTCCGGGCAGTGGGTCGGTTCGTATGGAAGGGTGGTGCCGGAACCGGCTGCGAGAGGGTGAACAGTGGTGGCGGAGACCTGTGACGTCGTCGTGATCGGGATGGGGCCCGGCGGTGAGGACCTGGCCGGGCGGCTGGCCGCGGCCGGGTTGGACGTCATCGGCGTGGACTGCCGGCTGGTCGGCGGCGAATGCCCGTACTACGGGTGCATCCCCAGCAAGATGATCATCCGGGCGGCCAACGTGCTGGCGGAGGCCAGGCGGGTCGGCCGGTTCTCCGGGCAGGCCTCCGTGCGGCCGGACTTCGCGCCGGTGGCCGCCCGCATCCGGGCCGAGGCGACGGACAACTGGGACGACGCCGTCGCCGTGGAGCGGTTCGTCGGCAAGGGCGGCCGGTTCCTGCGCGGGCGGGGCCGCCTGGCCGGGCCACGGTCGGTCGTGGTGACGCTGGACTCCGGCGAGGAGGTCCAGGTCCAGGCGCGGCGCGGTGTCGTACTCAACACCGGGACCGACCCGCTGGTGCCGGACATCCCCGGGCTGGCCGACACTCCGTTGTGGACGAACCGGGAGATCCTGGCGATCGAGAAGGCGCCCGAGTCGCTGGCCGTACTGGGCGGCGGCGCCATCGGCAGCGAACTGGCGCAGGCGTTCGCCCGGTTCGGCACCCGGGTGAGCGTGCTGGGCAGTGCCCCTCGGCTGCTGCCCTACGAGGAACCCGAGTCCAGCGAATACGTGGCCGCCGCGTTCGCCGACGACGGCATCGATGTACGCGTCGGCGTCCAGGTCACGTCGGTCTCCTACGACGGGCGGTTCACGCTGGAGGTCGACGGCTTCTCCGTGGACGCCGAGCACCTACTGGTGGCCACCGGCCGGGCCAGCACCGTCCGCTCACTGGGTGTGGACACGATCGGCCTGGACCCCGCCGCCAAGTCGGTGCCGGTCGACGACTTCATGCGGGTGGTCGACGGCGTGTGGGCCATCGGCGACATCACCGGGCACGGCGCGTTCACGCACATGTCCATGTACCAGGCGGCGATCGCCTACCGCAGCATCACCGGGGAGGACGGGTCGGGCGCCGAGTACCACGCAGTGCCCCGGGTGACGTTCACCGACCCCGAGGTCGGCTCCGTGGGAATGTCGGAGGCACAGGCCAGGGCAGCCGGCCTGAACGTCCGCGTGGGCAAGGCCGGCGTGCCGGCGTCCACCCGTGGCTGGATCCACGGCGAGCCGCACGGCGACTTCGTCAAGGTGATCGAGGACGCCGACCGGGGCGTCCTGGTGGGTGCCACGGCCGTCGGCGCCAACGGCGGCGAGGTCCTGTCGGCGCTGGTGGTGGCCGTGCACGGGCGGGTGCCCGTGTCGACGCTGCGCGGGATGATCTACGCCTACCCGACGTTCCACCGCGGCATCGAGGTCGCACTGGCCGACCTGCACTGAGGATCGCGGCGGGTCGGCCCGCCGGTCGGTGACCGGCGGGCCGATCGGCGGTCAGCCGACCGTGTACTGGTACGGGATGCCGACCAGTTCGTTCGCGCTGATGTTCTCCACATCGCTCAGGTCGATGGCCAGCTGGTCCACGTAGACCGTGCCGGTCACGACCGTGCCCTTCGCACCGCTCGGCGTGATGGTCACCGGGATGGTGACCGACTGGCCGGGCTGCACGGTGACCAGGTTCAGGTCACCGATGTCGCTGACGGTGCCCTGCCACAGGTCGGTCGCCTGCGACGAGACCGTCGTGTCGAACGCCTTCGTCTGCGCGACGAAGTCGAACGTCGCCGAACCCGGCACACCGCCGTTCGCCGGCGTCGGGCCGGTTTCGGACGGAGCGGCGAACCACAGGCCCGGGGCCACCGGGTTGGCGTGGTACGAGCCGACCGCCGTCGTCCCGCTGGTGGCCGACGGCAGGTCGGGGTCACCGGCGAACGGGCCGAAGTCGAACATGATCGGCTGGGTCGCCTGTGCCAGCACCGCGACGCCACTGGTCTCGGACGGGACCAGCCACACCGGCGAACCGGTGTTCAGCGGCAGCGGCACCGTCGTCGGGCCGAGCGCGGCCGGGTGGATGCCGGTCTCGGTGGACAGGCGCGGGTCGAGGAAGAAGTCCTCGGCGGCCGTGCCCGTGTTGCGCACCGTCACCGGGATCGTCACCGCCTTGCCCGCCTTCAGCGTCGTGTGCGTGCTGTTGGGCAGGTTCGCCTTGACGTTCACCGAGTTGAACGCGACCTTGCCGGTGAACGGCTGCTCCAGCTCGTCACCGACGACCGCGCCGGCGAAGTTCACCAGCAGCGCCCACCGGCCCGCCTGCGGGTTGCGGGCGTAGACGTCGGTCTGGGTGACCGGCGACTGGCTCACGTCACCGGTGTCCAGGTTGACGTCCGTGGTCAGCCGGTTCGTGCTGGACGCGACGACGTCACCGTGCGGGTCGACCAGGTACACGACCGCGTTGTCGGCCGCGTCGTTGGTCAGGTCCACGCTCGCCGACACGTCGCGCACGCCCTGCGGCACGTCGAACTGGTAGAAGTTCTCCTGTCCGGTGTTGGCCTGCCGGCCGTTGCCGCCGGTCAGCACGCCGCGGAACGAGCCGCTGCCGTGTGCCGTGCCGATCAGGCTGCGCAGCACCACCGGCACCGACGTCTGGTTGCCGTTGCCGGCGTTCAGCACGACGGAACCGCTGGTGTCACCGGGCCGGCTCGGCGTCTTCGCGGTGACGGTGACCGTGCCGGTGCGGCCGGGCGCCAGGTGCAGCACGGACGGGCTCACCGAACCGAAACCGGTCGTGTTCTCGGTGCTCTCGCTGAACAGGACCTTGCCGGTGGTGCCGCCTTCGGCGCCGGTGATGCTGTAGATGACGGCCGTCCACGTGCCGGCCGCCGGGAAGCGGACGTCCACGAAACCGGCGTTGCCGACACCCTGCGGCAGCGAGTGCGCCGCCAGCCTGCCCAGCGGGTCGACCAGGATGAGCCGGACGCGGGCGTTGAGGTTGGCGTTCGGGTCACCGGGGTAGGCGATGTTCGCCTGCAACCGGTCGGTGTCCTTGCCGACGGTGAAGTGCAGTTCGCCGTAGTTGTTCGGGTTGCCCGACCAGTCGGCGAAGTGCGGGCTGGCCGTGTCGGACAGCGTGACACTGCCCGTCGTGGTGTGCCGCGGGGCGCCGAAGCCGCGGCCGGACAGGTGGACCGTCTGTGCCGACGCACCGGTGTTGGTCACGGTGAGCTTCCACCGCTGCGTGCTGCCCGCCGTGCCGACGCCGTCCAGTTGGGTCTTGCCCACCAGCAGCGTCGACCCGGTCGCCCTCGGCGAGCCGGCGTTGGTGCGCACCGACTTCGCGGCCTCGACGGCCTTGAACGTGTCGAGCCGACCGGCACCCTGTTCGGCGCCGGGCTCGGTCAGGTCGTCGGCCGTGCTGACCAGGATCCGCTTGACCAGCGCCGGCGTCGGGTCGGCGCCGTGGTGCGCCTGCCGGTACGCCTGAATGACCAGGGCGGCCGCACCCGCGGTCAGCGGTGCCGACTCGCTCGTGCCACCGCTGCGCTCCACATCGGACGGCTGACCGTTGAAGTCCACGCAGTCCTCGTAGACCGCCGTGTTCGGCGTGCACAGCGCGAAGCTGCTGTCACCGGGGGCGAGCAGGTCGATCGTGCGGCCCCGCTGGTTCACGCCGGCCGAGGACAGCGTGCTGACGTTGTCGTTGAGCCAGCCGTTCGGCGCGAACGTCTGCGCCGCGGCGTAGTCGGTCTGCTGCAACCAGCGGAACGTCGTGGACGCGCCGACCGCGATCACGTTCGGGTCGGTCGACGGCGAGCCCTGCGTGTTCGTCGGGCCGGCGTCGCCGGAGGACGTGGTGACCGTGACACCCGCCGCGACCGCCATGTCGTTGAACAGCGCCACCGCGTCCGCGGACGTCGTGTCCGGGTACGGGTTGGAGCCGAACGACTCGTTGATCACGTTCACGTGGTCGACGTTCACGGCCCAGTCGATGGACTGCAGGATCGCCGACGTGGTGGTGGCGTTCGCGTTGCCGAACACCTTGAAGCCGTACAGCGACGCACCCGGCGCGACGCCCTCGATGCGGATGTCGCACGGCTGGGCCAGCGGGTGGGCGCCGAAGTGTGCGACGTCGTAGACCTGGCGGCCCTGCGCGGCGATCGCGCTGGCGTCCAGGAAGGCCTCGCCACCGGACGTGGGGGCGTTGGGGCCGTCGCCGGTGAAGTCCTCGTAGTCGGCGAACACGTGGCTGCCGTCGGCGCGGATGAAGTCCGGGTTGTTCGTGTCGATGCCTTCGGCGATGTAGGCGACCTTCACGCCGGCACCGGTGTAGCCGAGGCTGCGTGCGGTCGCCGCGTGCGGGTCGTCGGACGCGGTGTGCGTGA
The DNA here is from genome assembly GCA_035546415.1 of Pseudonocardiaceae bacterium. Lineage (GTDB taxonomy): Bacteria > Actinomycetota > Actinomycetes > Mycobacteriales > Pseudonocardiaceae > DATEPR01. The sequence goes on along the minus strand of DASZXM010000927.1, from coordinate 417 downwards.
CCGGCAGGGCCTCGGGCTCCAGCATCGGCTTGGCGCCGGGCGCCGGGCAGATCGCGCTGGACGACGTGCCGGCCGACGACGGCTTCCCGGCCGGGGCGGACTGCGCCGCGGGCGCCTTGATCACCGAGTCCGGGATGACCGCCTGGACGCCCGGGTTGGCCGCGAGCCGGGCCGCCTCGCCCTTGGAGACGGTGGCGGCCACCGCGTTGGCCACCTTGAAGCTACGGACGTGCTTGGCGTGTACCTGGGACAGTTCGGAGACGACCGGCGCCTGGTTGCCGGCAATGGCCTTCGCCCGGTTCGACGCGGCCGGAGTGTTCTCGGCCGCCGCCGCCGGCTGGTCCTTCATCAGGACGATCACCGGGGTGTTGACGTTCTGCGACAGCGCGGCCGCTTCGGCCGCCGTCAGGGGTGCCT